>JAGQPO010000515.1 GCA_020426665.1 Planctomycetales bacterium | reverse complement strand
TTGATCGTGGGACCGACGCGGCCATGGTTTGAATGACTTCGCATTCTCTCGGTCGCGCGAGAGAAATCATACTGGGCGTCAGACCGTGGTCGGCACAACTGACAATCATCAGACGTGGCGTAGTCGATCGGTTTGCGGTGCGCAAGTCGGCAAGCGAACCGACTTCCTCTGGCGGAATGTTGTGAACGTACTTGCGTAGCTGAATCCGTCGGTGCATCTCGCGATTCTTTTCACTCGCTTGCTTGTGGCAATTGATTCAGGAACTGGCCGGTACGGTTTCGCCAGTGCGGGTCAATCAAATTTGGTGCTGTCCACCAGCTGTACAGCATCTTTCTCTCCCGGCGAATCAACGTGCTGCGACCGCGACTGTCTGGAGCGTGCGTGTCAAAGACCGATGGAGCGGGCGACATGCGTCTGCCGATCACTCGCCGTCAACGCAATCCGTAACGCCCCATTTTGTAGTGCAGGGTGCGGACACTGATTCCCAAGGCTTTAGCGGTTTTTTCGCGGTGCAACCCACATGATTCCAACACCATTTCGATCGTGGCCCGTTCGCAGCCTTCTACCGCATCGGCCAATGAATTTGGCAGCGATACCGGGCCGGCATTTTTCGGTTTCAACTCTGCAGGTATTTCGGACTCGCTGATTACATCATTGGCAGTGGTCACGACCAGACGCTCGATTACATTTCGAAGTTGGCGAACGTTCCCCGGCCACGCAGCGTCCAGCAGGATTTGCATTGCGGACGAGGAAAGGCGTTTGTTTTCGCGGCCGTGCCGAACGCAAAAATGTTCGAGGAAATGTTCAACCAGCAACGGGATGTCCTCGCGTCGTGATCTCAGTGGCGGGACTTCGATGGGAATGATGTTCAGTCGGTAAAACAAATCTTCGCGAAAGCTGCCTTCGTCAATCAGTTCTTGGACCGAACGGTTGGTCGCCGAAACAATTCGCGCGTTGGAGTACATCAGTTTTTCTCCGCCGACGCGACGATATTGCCGTGTCTCAAGGACGCGCAACAGATCGATTTGACTTTTCGCAGACATCTCGGTGACCTCGTCCAGAAACAACGTCCCGCCGGAGGCTTGTTCAAAGCATCCGGGTTTCTGCCGCGCCGCGCCGCTGAAGGCGCCCTTTTCGTGTCCGAATAATTCGCTTTCCAGTAGTGTTTCCGGCAACGCACCGAGATTGATCGCAGTGAACGGCCCGTCACTTCGGTCACTTAGGTCGTGCAGCGCGCGGGCAATCAACTCCTTGCCCGTTCCACTTTCGCCATGGATCATCACCGTTGCTTCTGTCGCGGCGACTTGTCGAATCTGTTGAAAGACGTCCTGCATTCCGGCGCCGCCGCCGACGATGTTTGCCATCTCGCCGGATCCGGCCAGCCTCTGACGCAGTTGATGATTCTCAGCCCGCAACTGATAGTGTTCACGAGCTTTGCGAACTTGTTGTCGGACCAAGTTCAAATCCAGTGGCTTCAACACAAAATCAAATGCACCGGCGCGCATCGCTTGAACCGCCATTTCGACGGTCCCGTGGGCGGTGATCACGAGCACCGCCGTTTGAGGTCGGATCTGCCGGATTTGCTCCATCAGCTCGATACCTGTCATCCCACAATTCAACCGCACGTCAACGATCACCAAGGGATAGAACGCGCGCGTGAATTCAGCCAGCGCGTCCTGGGCGTTTGCAGCAGTTTCAACGCGTTCTGCTTCGCCACGCAAACCCTTGGCAAGTCCCGATCGGATGTTTGGTTCGTCATCGACGATCAGTACGCTGAACGAATCTGTTTTCATGGGTTCGCCAGGAATTCAAGCGGTTTCAGAGCAACGCTGATGGAGAAGTCTGAGAGATTGGAAAAGGTGTCGCACGGACGCTGGAGTTGGACACCGATTTGCCGCACATCCGTTAGCAATCGCCGTGCCAGACGTGAGCACCGTCCCATTCCACCCTCCAGAATCGCCGCTTCAACTGGGACGATCATGCAGCGTTGGTGCAGTCCACGGCGGGTTTGGGCGCCGAATCGTCAACGAATGACAAACTTTAGCGGTTCGCCGGCATCGGCGGATCCGAACGGTTATTCGCGGCAATGATCGGTCGCGTTCAGCGAGTGGGAACGCAGAACGTTGCAGGGCGTGTGCACGACTTTGCAGGTCGCGACGATGGGGCGTAATTTGTAGGGATTGGATGAACCAAATTTGGCTGGGGGGCGTTTGCGATCCGATCAACTAATGGGTGGGGAGCCGTGGACGCACCACGATCGCAACGGATTGCATCGCGTGATGGTTCTTACGTGTCAGTAGGGAGACAATGGCAATGGATTGCCGTACTTTGAAACTCGAATGGCGCGGGATCGTGCCGGTTCATCTGTTTGCGGCGGCCGCTCTGGTTACGGGCGGCTTCTTTTCGACCGTCGCTGCCCAATCTCCCGGCGCTCCGAGCGACTTCGAACAAGACCTGTTGCGACTGCAGCAGCAGATCGACGAATTGAAAATGGCCTCTCCCGTGGCGCAGGTCGGGGCCTGTTTACCGGCTGACCCCGCCGTGGCCTGTTGTGCACCGGCTCCCGAAAAACCTAAGTTCCCGACCGCGCGATTGACGGGGTTCTTTCAGGCCGACGCCGTCTGGTTTTCGCAAGATGCGACAAACATCGCAGCCGTTGGCGACGTTCAAGACGGGGCGGATTTTCGTCGAGCACGATTGGCTGCGACCGGTCAAGCCTGGGACAACGTCAGTTACATGTTGGAAATGGACTTCGCATTTCCTGGACGTCCGAGCTTCATGGATGTCTGGATGGAGATCGACGATGTGGTCGGCAACAATAAGTTACGGATTGGCCAATTTCGCCAGCCCTTCGGAATGGAAGGATTAACCAGCGTCAAAGATTTGCCGTTCTTGGAACGTGGATTGCCATTCGCATTTTTGCCGTTTCGAC
Source organism: Planctomycetales bacterium (assembly GCA_020426665.1). Classification (GTDB taxonomy): domain Bacteria; phylum Planctomycetota; class Planctomycetia; order Pirellulales; family Pirellulaceae; genus Stieleria. The sequence continues at coordinate 9,389 of JAGQPO010000515.1, read as the reverse complement.
AGATCGGCGCGATGCTGCATGGAAACCAGAAAGACGAATTGGCAACATGGTCATTCGCCGGATTCCGATTTCCGACTGATGTCTACGGCGGCAACGTCGGTGACAACGGCGGCTACGGCATGGCCACGCGATTGACCGCGTTGTTACTTTCCGGCGGCCAGGGCAGCCCACTGCTGCACGCCGGTTTTGGATACAGCTATATCGACCCGGCAAACGATCAATTTCAATACCGCAATCAACCCGAGGTGTTCGTCGGCGAAACCGGAGGCGGTGTACCGGCCGGTGTTCCCGGCAGCGTTCCGCCGTTCGTCGACACCGGAATCTTGACGGCGGCAAACGCCAATTTGTTAAGTGCCGAATTGGCCTCCGCGGTTGGATCGTTCTACGCACAGTCGGAATTCATCTTTGCCAACGTCGATCAAATCGGCGGCCCCTCTGTGACTCTGCCCGGAGCCAGCATCCTGGCGGGTTACTTCTTGACCGGCGAGTCACGCCCGTACAACGGAAAGAACGGCGTCTTCGGTGGTGTTAAACCACATTGCAACGTCGGCAAACAGGGTGGCATCGGCGCGTGGGAAATCGTCGGACGTTGGTCCTACCTGGACTTGAACGATCAAAACGTTCAAGGAGGCCGATTGAACGACATCACGGCCGGATTGAATTGGTATTTGAATCCCCACACAAAGTTCCAATTCAACTACATCTACGCCATGCTGGACAAGCCAACCGCTCCGGGAGCCGGCAGCAGCGAAGCCGGAATTTTCGCGATGCGAGCACAGGTTGATTTCTAAGGATTGCCGCACCGCAACGCCTCCCAGGTCCTGCAAATAATTGCACGCTGCTGCAATATCATGCATTGCTTCGATGACAATTCTTTCGCGTTCACTCTTCCGAGTGAGCGCTGGCAGTTGAAAGATTGCTTTTTTTAGCGGGTTATCGGTCTTACGGGCCCAAACAGGAACCTGGGCGGACGGGGGCCACTGGATTGGCACAATCTGTGCAAAGCGGAGCGGGGTCGAAGGACTCCATTTCGTATTAACCCGCATGGATCATCATGCAAGACGCAACCTCTGCCGTTATCTCTGAATCTGACACGACCGCTGGGGGCGACGGGGCGGGACACGGTGATCTACACGCAGCGATCGAGCACGCAAAACATTACTTGCCGTCACAAGGTCCGATTTCGGTCTTTGTGCATCACAACACCTTGCATTCTTTCGAGGACTTGGCGTTTGAAAAGGCGGTGATCGAGGGTGGTCGGCGTTACGGTTGCCAGCCGTATCTTAGCGAGCATCGCTATCGCAAAGAGCTCGCCAACGGCCGGATCTCGATCGATGATTTGCGTCAGGTCTTGATGGACGACCTGGGCGAGTCGGCCGATGAGTTGGTCGCTTTTTTTGGCACCCGCTACACGCTTCGGCTGGCCATGCTGCAGATGTCGTTGCACTCGGCCCCCGATGCCGAACTGAAGTGGTTGCTGGCCGAATCCGACTTGCTTACCCGGTTCCGTCCGGAGGTTTCAACGCAGCGTGTCGAACAGATGGTGGGTCAGACTCGCAGCTGGGTGATGCGTTACCGGGAATCGACTTCGGCGGGCAAATCGGCAGGGTTGGTTTCAGATGATCAAAATCGCGAACGTCGCTTGCCCGATGTGGTGGAGTTGGCGATCGCAAGTTCGACGGGTCCCAATATCCACCTTTGGTCTGACACCCAATGGTGCGCCTTTACGCTTAGATTGTTGTGGCAGGTTTGCCGTGACGGAGTCGTTGCTGCCGGTATGCCCCGGACGGAACATCGCGACATGGTCCGGCTACGTGATCTGTTGCTGGAAGTGTGTGGCGAGGACATTGACGTCACTGTCAACGAAGTTTTGATTCGATTTTGTGGAGCGTTTCTCGATCAGGGATTTGCGGACTGGGAGCTACCGGATCGGAACCTCGGATTTGCCAAATCGTTTGCCAAGCTGTTTGCAAGTTCGATGGTGATTGTGCCGCGGTGGATGAATGGCATCGCAGCTGAAATGCGGTCGATCGTCGATGGCCCCTTTGATCCGATCGAATCGATCAGGACATCGTTGGAGTTACTCGGGATAGCCGACGATGCGGTCGAAGAGAAAGTGACCGCAACGCTGTTGGCACTGCGTGGTTGGGCTGGAATGATTTGGCAGATGGAGTCCAACACGCCGTTTTTGCCGCATGAGATTCCGGCGGGAACCCTGAACGAGTACTTGGCGATTCGATTGATTCTTGAACGCTTTGCGATTTCAGATGCGGGCCAGCGTCATTACGGGACTCGCGATGTCAAAACGATTCGCACGCTGGCTCAAAACCAACTTCGTTCGCGATCGGGCCCATCCACTGACGAACGAACCTATACGATTTTCCAGCTGGCTCAATCTGGCGGTTGGACGCCGGAACAATTGGTCAACATGACGTGCCAGCAATGGGCCTGTTTAATTCGCGAGAGCGAATCATTTGATTCAGTGCAACGTCGACGCGTGATGCATGCCGCGTATGAACGTCATTATCGCAACGCAACGCTAGACGCCCTGGTCATACACAGCGCACGCCGACGGAAACGGCGCGACGCGTTAGTACGAGTCAGTTCTGAGGGCGCGTCCGGCAAAGCGATCGCGTCCGCGCCGGCCTATGCGGCTATCTTTTGCATTGATGATCGCGAAGAATCGTTTCGCCGGCACTTGGAAGAAGTTGATCCGGAATGCGTGACTGCGTCCGCGGCGGGCTTTTTTGCGGTCGCGATGTATTACCAGGGCGCCGACCATGCCCATTTTCGAGCGCTCTGTCCCGCGATCCTGACTCCTTCCCACTACGTGCGTGAAGAACCGATGTTTTCGGCGTTGGATCTCAGCCAACGCCGCGCCGAACGGCGCCGACGCCTCGGTCAATTCACACACCAGGTTCACACACATTCGCGGACGATGATTGGGGGTTGGGTCACAGGCATTTTTGGAGCCTTGGCAACCTTCCCCCTGGTCGCGCGAATTCTGGCTCCCCGATTGACGTCGAAGATTCGCGAGGAAGTGGGGTCGTTCGTCAGGCCACCGGCGACCGAATTGCACATCGAACGCACCGGCGAGACTCCCGGCCCGGACCCCGAATCGTTGGGGTACAGTCTAGAAGAAATGGCGGGCATCGTTGTCCGAATACTGCAAGACATCGGGATGGTCGATAACTTTCCGCCGATTCTGGTCTTCTTCGGACACGGCAGCGGCAGTTTGAACAACCCTCATGAATCCGCTTACAACTGCGGTGCGTGCAGCGGAGGTCGGGGCGGACCCAACGCCCGCGCGTTTGCGATGATGGCCAACGATCCGCGTGTCCGACGAATCATTTTGGAGCGGGGAATTGAATTGCCCGATGAAGTTCGTTTCGTCGGCGCGTTTCATAACACGTGCAATGACGGCGTCGACTACTACGATCTAGATTTGTTACCTCGAACCCATCGCGCGTTGTTTCGACGGATCGAAGTCAGTGTGAATGAAACCCGAGCCCGAAATGCTCACGAGCGTGCGAGGCGTTTCGAGTCGGCGCCGCTGGATCTGACACCCGCAGAAGCTCTGGAACATGTCGAAGAACGCGCCGAAGATTTGTCACAGGCGCGGCCCGAATACAACCACGCCACGAACGCACTGGTGACTGTCGGTCGCCGTGAATGGACTCGCGGTCTGTTCATGGACCGACGGGTGTTTTTGACGGAATACGATCCTGCGGTCGACGATGAAAACGTCAGCGTGTTGACAAGAATTCTCCAGGCCGCGATTCCCGTTTGCGCGGGCATCAGTCTGGAATACTACTTCTCCACCGTCGATGTGGAAGGTTACGGGTGTGGATCGAAATTGCCACACAACGTTGCGTCCTTAGTCGGTGTGATGACAGGTGCGGCAAGTGATTTGCGACCGGGGTTGTCGCAACAAATGGTGGAAATTCATGAACCGATGCGGATCCTGTTCGTGATCGAAACCACACCAGACAAAATGCACAAGATCATCAACGAGAATCCCGGCATTGAGAGATTGGTCAAAGGCAACTGGGTTCAAATCGCGTTGATTGATCCGGAAACCTCTGAGATTCTGGAATACGTGCGTGGCAAGTTCCAGCGTTATGTGCCCGAGTCGAACGACCTGCCCAAAGTGGAATCGTCGATTCAGTGGTACCGTGGCCAGCGAGACCACTTGGGATTTGCATCGATTGTAGAAACGGATATTTATAATGAGCGCGCTTGAAACAACCTTCCAAGTCCTGGGGACAGCGGTCATCGTCAGCCCCCTGTTACTGCTGGCAATTCTCGGTTTGGCACCGCTTGTTAGTCGGCCACTTAGCGAGGGAGCTATCTCGCGATTAACGCAGGCCGCAGTGCTGTTCGCGCTGCTGCCTGCGATCGGGATCCTGTTGATCATGCTGGCGACAGGGATCCGCTATGTGCCGATCGAGTTGGGCAATTGGGTGACGATCGAAGAGCAACAGTTTCATTTCCATTTGAAATTCGTGTTCGATCGGTTGAGCATCCCTTTCTTGATTTTGTCGTGCGTGTTGTGCGGCGTGGTTGGTGCGTTCACCCGTCGTTATCTGCACCGCGAAGAGGGTTACGCAAGGTTCTTCCTGTTTTACGCACTGTTTTTCTGCGGCATGGTGTTGTCTTCGTTGGCCAGTACGATCGAGACGCTGTTTGTGGGCTGGGAGATGGTCGGGCTGTCGTCGGCATTGTTGGTCGCATACTTCCACGAACGCACCAATCCGGTACGCAATGGTCAACGTGTCTGGTCGATCTATCGGCTATCGGATGCTGCATTTCTGATCGCAGCAATCACGATGCACCACTTGACCGGTAAAGGAGATTTCGGCGGTCTGCTCAGTAGCGGTATCTGGCCTGAGGGGACTGCGGCGATGACGTCCGGCCAGGCACTTTTGGTCGGCACGCTGTTGTTGATCGCGGCCGCGGGTAAGTCGGCGCTGTTTCCGTTCAGCGGTTGGCTGCCGCGCGCCATGGAGGGGCCAACACCATCAAGCGCAATTTTCTATGGAGCGCTTTCGGTTCACTTGGGGGCGTTTTTGTTGCTGCGATTGAGTCCGATTCTTGAGGCGTCATTGCTACTTCAGTGCATGGTGATCGGACTGGGAGTGGTTTCGGCGGTCTGTGGGGCGGTGATGTCGCGAGTTCAAAACGATATCAAAGTCTCGCTCGCCTACGCGTCCTTGACACAGGTCGGGATGATCGTGGTTGAAATCGGATTTGGGCTTGAGTACCTGGCGCTGATTCACATCATGGGCCACGCCAGCTTGCGGACGATGCAGTTATTGCGTGCTCCTACTTTATTGCGTGACTACAACGAACTGGAAAACAAGCTTGGAAGCCGTTTGCCGCACGATGCGTTATTAGGGTCAAGGTGGGTGCCGTTATGGGTTCAACGTTGGGGATATCGATTCGGCTTTGATCGTGGGTTCATGGATGTCGTCTTGGATAAGTGGATCGTGGGACCGTTTGTTCGTCTGTTTCGCTTCTTCGACAGTCTTGAACGTCGCACGACGGATTTATTGTCCACGGAAGCTTCTCGGGAATCCGACGATGCGATGTTGCACCCCGAAGATATGAATACCGCTGCCTAAAGCAGACGCCTGGAAAATCCGCCCGGCAAGAATTTGACCCACCGTTTTTAAATTCAATTTTTTACGAACATGTCAGAACTGCATTTTCCCTGGATCGAAGTTTCCATTCTGGTTCCGCTGTTAGGAGCCGTTTGGATCCATTTGTTGGGCGACCGCGACCACATCTTGCATTACGCAATCGGCATTTGCACGACAACGTTGGTGTTGACGATCGGCGAGTTGGTTGACTTTTTGTCGATCGGTACGTTCGAGGCACATGATCATTGGCCGTATTTGAATTGGATCTTTCATCCAGACGTTTTCGTTGTCGACGAATTGAGCGCATTTCAATTGCCGCTGGTTGCGTTAATTTTCTTGGTCACGGTGATGTCAACGTTGCGCACCAAGGCGCCTCGGTTTTCGCTGAAGCTCGCACTGGTTTCCGAGACATTGGTCTTGGCAACGTTCAGTTGTCGAAGCTCTTGGACTCTCGTGGCGTTGCTTATTGCCGCGACGATTCCACCGTATCTGGAATTAAAGAACCGCAACCGATGCACACGCATCTATGTGTTGCACATGTCTATTTTTGCAGGCTTGCTGGTAACGGGTTATGGATGGCTGGTTGTCGTTGCGGGGCCCATTGATGGCGGTTATGTCGATGGGATAAACGTATCGACTCTGTTGGTACCGGGGGCGTTGTTAACGGCTGCGGCGTTATTGCGTAGCGGGATTTGCCCTTTGCATCTCTGGATGACCGACCTGTTTGAAAAAGGAACGTTTGGGACCGCTATCCTGTTTACGACCCCTTTGATTGGATCCTATGCAGTGATGCGGTTGGTGTTGCCAATCGCGCCGTCTTGGGCTTTGCAAAGTATCGCCGTGTTGTCCTTGGTGACGGCGGTTTACGCCGGAGGAATGGCGCTGATTCAACGCGAAGCACGACGAATGTTCTGCTATCTGTTGCTCAGCCAATCGGCATTGGTTCTGGCGGGATTGGAACTTGTCACGCCGATCGGATTGACGGGGGCACTTTGCCTGTGGCTGTCGGTCGGGATGTCGCTGACCGGATTCGGCATCACGCTACGTTGCATCGAGGCCCGGATATCGCGTGTGGCGTTGGTTGACTACCACGGGCTGTACCAGCAAATGCCGATGTTGGCAGGTTTCTTTTTGTTGACCGGTCTGGCGGTGATTGGTTTTCCCGCCACCATCGGTTTTGTCGGCATGGAACTGCTGATTGAAGGTGCGGTGGACGTTTACCCGCTGGTGGGAACGATGGTCGTGATTGCGGCGGCGCTTTGCGGCATCACCGTCTTGTCGGCTTACTTCCGAATTTTCACAGGACATTCCAATCGTACCCTGGTCCCGATGCACGCCCGTCCGGCCGAACGCATTGCGGTGTTAATCCTGACGGCGTTAATTCTGGGCGGCGGACTGATACCCCAGCCCGGTGTCGCATCGCGTTATCACGCAGCAAAAGAATTGACGCGTCAACGTCAAGCGCATCCTGTAAGTGAATCAAATGAAGCGACGGTTGCCCCGCTGGAGGCAACCGACCACTGACATGTCTGTGTAACGAGTTAGATCAACCGAATTAGCCTCCATCGAACAAAGAGTAGAGTTTCCCAAAAATGAGTTCCTCCAAAGTTGAGTCACAAGAAATCCCAATAGGCAGCCTGCAGGGATTCACGAAGTACCTGAAGTACGACTTGGTATCCGGGCTGCTCGTCTTTTTGATCGCCCTTCCGCTGTGTCTGGGGATCTCGATCGCCAGCGGATACCCGCCGATCGCGGGCATCTTCACCGCGATCATCGGTTCGGTTGTCGCCACACTGATCAGCAACTCGGAATTGACGATCAAAGGGCCGGCAGCCGGTTTGATCGTGATCGCGATCGGGTGCATCGGCGCCTTTGGCGGCGACGGAATGAAAGGCGGTTGGACGGAAACGGACATGCACGCCTATCAGGCTGCACTTGCGGTGGGCGTTGCCGCGGCAGTGCTGCAAGTCTTCTTCGGTATCTTTCGAGCTGGTATCCTCGGCGAATTTTTTCCGATCTCTGCCGTCCACGGAATGCTGGCGGCGATCGGTGTGATCATCATTGCAAAACAAATTCCCGTCGCCCTGGGCGTTGACGGTTCTGGCGGTCCGCTGGAATTACTCCGGCAGATCCCGGACTTCATCGCAGCCGCCAACCCGGCGATCGCCGCCATCGGTGTGACCAGCGTGCTGATCATGTTTGGATGGCCGATGGTCGTCAAGAAATTCCCCAAGCTCAAGGTATTGCCGTCGCCCCTGATTGTGTTGCTGGTCGCCATTCCAATGGGTATGGCGTTCGACTTGCTACACGAACATTCTTACACGCTGCAAAACCACGAATATCAATTGGGCGAAAATTATCTTGTCGCAATGCCCGATCGGATGTTCGGCATGTTTGACTCTTTGACATTGCCGGACTTTACAGCCTTGCAACAACCGGTTGCATGGAAGTGGGTTTTCATGTTCTTCATCATCGGAAGTTTGGAATCGTTGCTCAGTGCCAAAGCGGTTGACCTGATCGACCCGTGGAGGCGAAAGAGCAATATGGACCGCGACATGGTTGCTGTGGGGGTGGGGAACTTCTGCTGTGCGATGGTCGGCGGGCTGCCGATGATTTCGGAAATCGTCCGAAGCAAAGCCAATATCGACAACGGCGCCCGCACCCGATTCGCCGATTTCTGGCACGGCATGTTCCTACTGGTCTGTGTGGCTTTGCTCCCGATGGTGTTGCACCTGATCCCAATGGCCGCCTTGGCCGCCATGCTGATTTACACCGGATTCCGTCTGGCGCACCCGACTGAGTTTTTTAACGTCTGGAAGATCGGACGCGAGCAACTGGTCATCTTTGTTGTGACCCTGGTGGCTGTACTGGCGACCGACCTGTTGATCGGGATCGCGATCGGGATTGCGACCAAGTTCGTGATTCACGTTTCCAACGGGGTTCCCGTACGTTCTTTATTCAAGCCCGAAATCGAAGTTTCCTCTGATGACGGCAAGACGGTGCGTCTGACCGCGTACAAGTCGGCGGTGTTCAGCAACTGGATTCCGATTCGTCGCCAAATTGAACGAGTCGGATTGCTCGAACGCAAGAACGTCGAACTGGATCTGGCGGATGTTGAATTGGTCGACCATACCGTGATGGACAAACTTCACGAAATGGAGAACGATTTCGAGCAACAAGGCCTCGAATTTCACGTCATGGGTCTGGAATCCCATCAGCCCTTTGCCGGGCATGCCCAGTCGGCACGGCGGAAGGGACTTTGCACCGTCCAGCGTTTGACGATCGTCACCGATCCGGAGCTCGAACAAGAAATCGAACAGGCCATCGTTAACCTGGGGGCAAGTGGATTCACGTCGATACCTTGCAAGGGCATGGGACGGCACGGAATCGCCAACAACGATACCTTGCCGCGGGAGCAAGTACGCATCGAAGTGATCGCCACCAAAGAGATCTGTGACAGCATGATCGATTACCTGCGTCGCGAGATCCAGCCGACGCATCGATTGGTGTTCGCGATCGAGGAGATCCGTGTTGCCCGTTTGGATGCGTTTTTGCCCGCTTCTGAATTGGATGCAAACTCGTCGGCATTGCATTCCGAACCCGTGGAAGCGGCCGCTCATTAGACGTGAATTTGTTCGCGGGTCGCGGACGAATCGCGACCCGCGAACGAAAGCGTATTAACTTCTCTAGAAAAACCCAAAAGTTAGCACTCCCATCGCACCGGAGTGTTCCGTGCGATTTTTTGGG
>JAGQPO010000514.1 GCA_020426665.1 Planctomycetales bacterium | reverse complement strand
CGAATCGCCAAACGTATCCAGAAACTCGTCGTATCGTTTCTGTGCTTCCAGCCAGACCTGGTCGTCATACAGCTTGTTGGCCAATTGAATCGAATCGTCGGCGTTTCCCCGCGAGAGGATCCAGTACAGCAAACCGCCGGAAAGTAACAAGAAACCGATGATTCCCAAGAACCCATAGATTTTAAACGAGTCCCACTGGTTTTCCTTCGGCTCGGGCTTGGTCCGCCGGGCTTGCGGACGATCCCGCTGGGGGGCGCCGGAAAGCATGTCATCCGATGCGATCGCAACCGCCTCGACGGCCACGGCTTCCACCGGGATCGCTTCGACAGCTTCCCCATCGAAATCGGAAAACCCGTCCCCGACGACCTCAACCGGCATGGCATCAACGGCTTCGACTTCGACCACATCGTCATCCACGATATCCAAGTCTTCGATCACTTCCTCGGCCGCGACGGTTGCATCATCGGCATATTCACCGCTGCGCAATTCGCCGATCAATTTGGTCGCTTGGAATCGAGTCAGTTGTCCGTTGTCCACCAACAGTTTTGCAACCGCCTCGGGCGTCACTCGCGCCCCTCCCTGGTCGAGTTGTTCGCGAAGGGCCTCGATGATCTCCTGGTCCAACAGACCGCGTCGTTCCAGTTGATCAATCAGTTCGTTAGCAAGCATCGTGATAAAGAAAAGTGATAAAGAAAAGTGATAAAGAGTGTGTGTCTAAAACAAATCGTGGCCAACTGCCGCCATGCCACGCGTTACATCAAAACAGGCCGACCCGATTTGGTACGCCGCCGCAAACCAATTTAGGTTCGTGCCTAATCAAATTCTTCGACCTGAGTCACCTGTGTTTCGGTGTATCCTGCGATCGTCCCGGCATCCATCGCGTCGACCAGGAACTGCAATTTGCATTGTTCTTGGACTTTGATGACCAAGCGGACATTTGCACCATCTTGTTTGGCACGTTTAAGTGTTGTGATCAAGTTTTGCTTTCCCGGAGTCTCTTCTTGCCAGTCGGTCGCCAAAACGAGGAACGTGCCCGCTTCATCAACCTGGACCTCGACCATTTCCTTTTCTTCTTCTTCCTCTTCGACGACCGTCGTACTGGGTGCGTCCGTTTGCTGGCGAGGCATTTCGATTGACTTTTGAAGGCTGAACGCGGCCGTCACCATAAAGAAAATCAGCAACAAGAACGTGACGTCGACCATCGGCGTCATATCCAGTTCTTCTTCGTCCCGTTTCTTCCGCTTGTGAATCGGTTCGTCGTCATCATCGTCCGGCGGAGGCGGAACGGGTATCGCGGTTGCCGGTGATGCGGTTGCCGGCGCCGCTGTGGAGCCTCTGGTGCCAGAAGCGACCGGTTCGACCGGCATCGCTTCCACCGGCATCGCTTCCACCGGGATCGCCTCGACTGCGATCGCTTCAACCGGGATCGCATCGACCGGGTCAGCTACGGGGATGGGCGGCGGCGTCTGGTTGATTTCCAATTCAGGAACGTGGACTGCGGTGCCGCATTCCGGACAGCGCACACGCCGTCCGGCCAACGAATCGTTGACTTTGTTGGTCGCGCCACATTCAGGACAATTGACTGGAATCGACATGCGTTGACTAAAGGAGGGAATGTTCGGTGATTAGATGAATTCGGCGTCAGTCTCGGTCAGCTGATAGCGATCAAATCCGGCGATCGTCGCGGCGTCCATCGCATCGACGAGCGATTGCAGCCTGGCCTCGGATTCGACTTGGATTTTCAATTCAACTGAATTCGGTTCGATCCTTTTCGCGGAAACAAGTTCGCTAACCAGACTCTGTTTGCCGACCAGCTCTTTCTGCCAATCGTCGGCCATCAGCAGAAAACTGCCGTCTTGGGCGACGTGTAATCGCAGCGATTCGGCAAGTGTTTCGGGGATGACAACTGTATTGGACGCTAAGTCACTGTTTGGATGGGGCGTTTCCAAGGCTCGCTGCAACGAAAACGATGCCGTGACCATGAAAAAGATCAAAAGCAAAAAGGTGACGTCCACCATCGGTGTCATATCGAGTTCTGATTCAATGCGTCGCACTATCTTTCTCTCACTGCGATGAATGTGGACTTGATGTCCGGAAATGCGTCTCCAACGATTTTTTGAACCCGAGTCACTTCGCCTACCGAAACGTTGCCGTCACCCATGATCATCACGTGGCTTTTAATTTGGCCTCGTGTGGTTTTCAATTCTTCGGTGATGTAGTCGATCAACTCGGTCGCTTGAGTTTCTTCGTCGGAACTGAATTCGGACAAGTCGGCGCGTTTGACGATGACCTTGTCTTTGCCGAGCGGTTCGACATAAATCACCGCAGACTCTTTTGCGCTGATGTTGAGTCCCGCTTTGGCATCAGGGATCTCCGCCATTTGGGTCGGATCCATTTTCGAGCAGACGACAAAAAAGATCAGCAGAAGAAACGTGATGTCGATCATCGGTGTGATGTCCATTTCTTCGCTATCTCGATTTTTGCGAGGCAGCTGAAAATCTTCCTCTTCGTCCGGGGACAGGTCTTCGGTCAAACTCATCCGCTCTATCGACCTCCGGCACGCGTCAAGGCTGCTTTGAAGGAATCCAGATAACGACCGACACCCGATCCGACCAGGTCTTCCATTTTTGCGATGCGGATGTTTAAGTTTGCGACGACCAACATCAGCGGAATTGCAATCGCCAGACCGCTGGCGGTCGTGATCAATGCAAGTTGAATGTTACCGGCCAACGCAGCGGGGTCGACTTCTTCGCCCGGGGCAGACAGTTTTGCGAACGCGCCCATCATTCCGAAAACCGTTCCAAACAGCCCGATCATGGGAGCACTTTTGATGACCGTGCTGATCCAGCTGAGACGGTATTCCAAATCGCTCATCACGTCGCGCTGATAACGGTCCAGCATCGTCTTGCGAGCAAGTTTGTAACCGAGTTGTCGGTGATTGACCGACATCTCGACCATCTGTGGGACGGCACGAGTATCGCCCTGGCAATACTCCAACACCCCATCAAAGTCGCTGGCCGCCAACATTTGGTCCAGGTCATCAAGAAAGACGTCTTGTTCCTCTTCGGTCTTGAATCGTTTTTGTCCGACGCGGTTCCAAACCACCACGATGCAATACAACCCCCACAGCGCGACCCCCGCGAGTGCAAAGTAGGTTGCATTTGCAATAATATCGAATAGCGAAAGCTCTGCGATCATTGATAGAATTGTCCTTTGAAAAGATGAGTTTGAATGGTTAGTGGGGAGAGATCAGGGGGTACGGTTAATAGCCTTTGCGGTATCGCTGGCTGACGATTGTGAACGCGTACCCGCCACCCTCTGCTTTGCTTTCGAATACCGTCTTTGCGATGGAACCAGGAAACTTCTTGCCCTTGCTCTCGGCGTAATCTTTTTCCATGTTCGCCAAGATGTTTTCTAACTCCGGCGGAATAAAGCGAACCACGTTGCGGCCGTTTGTTTGGATGCTCGCAGCACCCAGCAGTTGCTTGTCATACTGCAGCAACGGATTGCTTAACTTCCACGAGAAATAAAGTCGCTTTTCGGATGCCGGATCCGTGTTGACTCGTTTCTTGGGAGACCCCGACAGGTTGTTCGCGACCTCGATCACGTTCGCACCGCCGCCCCCGAACGCCCCAAGTTCGATTTTGTAGAAATCCAACTGTTTGGCGTAATCCTTTTTACCGTTGGCGCTGAACGTTAACTCCCATCGTTCCCAGCGTCCGATGATGTCGTCGCCTTCGCCCATCGGACCCGGCGGTCGACTGTCTCCCTGGCCGGTTCCGGCGGTCGACGCGGCCGCGTTCGTGTCGGCCGTCGTCAATGAGGCCGCGACACTGCTGACCGCATCGGTCACCGCTTCGATCGTGTCGGCCAGCGTCGGCTCCATCAAATCTTCGACCTCTTCGGCCCCGGGGGGTTCGAAATCACGTTCAAAGCCCTCGGGATTCTCTCCGCGCCCCGGCGGGTTCTCGATGATCGGCGGAATCAGTGGCGGGTCCGGTTCTCCGCTCAAAACCCAGATGATGAACATCATCAAGACGAACGCGCCCAGGAACAGAATCAGTGCAAAAAACAGAGAGGTCACGGAGTCAAAGCGGCTCAAACGTAACTTCGCGCGCTCATTTTCACGCTTATTTCGCAGCGCTTCACGCTCATCAAGACTCTTTTCCTGCTCGATGATGGTCGCCATCTCTAATTGCCTCCACCGGTGCGTGCGTCGCCGGAAATCGTAGATAAGGACACGCCCCATGGCGAAAACCAGGACGCAGAGCGCTTAGTGTGATTCGAAATGCCAAAACCTGCGAGGGCCGAGCGGGAATTGGACTGAAAAGTTGTCCATCCCCAGGCCTTACAACAGGTATCGCGGCCCAGGACCGCCGGGACACTTTTTTCCGGCCGGTGCGTCAATGGCGGTAATTGGTCGTACATGAACGTTTTTGACGATTACAAAACACGGTGTTGCGGCGATTCGAAGTCTTATGACGCGAACCAATTGACGAAGCACGGCATCATACCCTACTATCCCCAAAGTACGAATGAACCTTCCAGCTGGTCAGGTAGCTCAGTTGGTAGAGCACGGCCCTGAAAAGGCCGGTGTCGCCGGTTCGAGCCCGGCCCTGACCACTCTTTTCTCCTTCGCTCGCTGGAATTGTTTCATTTGCGTGCCGGGCCGTCGCTCGGTTTGACGGTCGGACTTTCGCGGCCGATTCTAAGCGGTCCGCCCCGCGAGAGCACCCCTCCGACGTTCGTATCAGCGGATGCTGAACTCGCGTCGGGCTCTTGAATGACCGCGCATTTGTTGGAATTCAGCCCGTTGGACCGGACCTGCCCCCGGGTGGTGCGTGCCCTGTACCTCTCCGTCGTATTGACGAACCTCGCCAACAAGCTTGTCGCTATCCAGATGGGCGACGCGAATCCGCATCGGCGAACCGGAATCCGAAAAGATTCGTCGGGGTCTCTCGTTCGAGTCCAATTTGAATCCAACCTGTCGCCCAATGCAGGGGAGGCGAATTCACTCCCACACGTGCTCAACTGCCTCCACTACTGGCAACCGCCCAACCGTCGGGTCCGAATGACCCGGTACGCCATAGCTCGAGGCTCCCGTCGGAACGTTGCATGACGAGTTTCGTACCGTCAGCATTCAGATACAGGTTGACGACGTCCTGGAACATTAGAATACGGTGCCCCAGTTTGCCGGTCTCGATGTCGTAGATGCCCTTCGATCCGACGCCGGGCAACCCGATTTTGAACTCAGGTCGATGCAACTGAGGTGAATCCGATATGACTGATCCGACCACTCAAAAAAATTGGTAAGAAGATCTCGGGGGTAAGAAAATTTTCCTACCACAAATCTTCTTACCTATTCGAGACGGACTTGCTTTCCGGTTGGGCAAGCCAACCGGGGAACTGCATTGCCTGATATTCGTTACGAAGTGAAAAACCTTGCATCCTGCCGGACAAGCCGGCAAGGGGACATGTTCCAAGGCTACGACCCCGAATCGGATTGGCGGCAAGCGTTCAGATAGCGATTCAATTCTTCGCGGACTTTGGGGAAAAGCAGGAATAGCCCGATCATGTTCGGAAAGACCATTGCGAAGATCATCGCATCGGAAAAGTCGATCACGGAGCCCAATGAGATCGCCGCTCCGATCACGATAACCAGGCAGAAAACCAGCTTGTACGACAAATCTGCGGCGGAGCTTCTTCCGAACAGGTACTTCCACGATTGCAGGCCGTAGTACGACCAAGAGATCATGGTGGAGAACGCGAATAAAAAGATCGCGATCGTTAAAACAAATTGAAATCCGGGCAGCACGCTTTGGAACGCCAGTGAGGTCAGGTCAACGCCGCCTACCCGTGTCCCGTCGATCAAGACCATTTTCGATTGGATGTCCCCCCAGGCAAACAGCTGATTGCTGTTGTAAAGGACGATCACCAGTGCGGTCATGGTG
>JAGQPO010000513.1 GCA_020426665.1 Planctomycetales bacterium | reverse complement strand
GCCCTGGACTGGAAGTCCGTCGTACAAGTCGCGGCTAACCCTGCCATTTATTCTAGGCGAAGCACCAGGTTCCTATCGTCAAGATCTCCAAGTCCGGATGGTATCTGCCGCAAACCCGCGTCTCGAACGGCAGGTGAAATTTCGCCCGATTTGACTTTGAGGTTTCCATGCGCGGTTTCATTCCGATATGATCGGATCGTCGTCAATCATTGCTGATCAATTCGCCACGAGGAACGTGACATGAAATTCATTCAATGGATCGTCCTGCTTGCCATATCTTCCAACATTGTAGTGGCGGACGAAACCGAGAAATTGGCGTCGGAGTCCGGTCCGTCCGCAAAGGACCGTCAGCGCTGGAGTGCGTCTGCCGACAGGAGTTTGCTCTGTGGGACTTGGCGATTGGTCGAGAAAGGAATCGCATTTTCGTCGCAAGAAGAAAAATTGATTGCACCGCTCACGACGGCTGGTGCTGAGTTAAAAATTGATGACCATGGATTCCGCATCAGCGGCACCGAGGTTGCCGGTAAGTTAAGCAACACGGAGAACAAAATCGAGTTTCTGCCTGAGCGATTCTGGTTAAATACGGATGAACCCAAGCTTCGTCTTTCATTGCCCGACGGGACGATCACTGTTGTCAGTTACGTCGTTAATGAAGACTCCTTGGCGATCCGCTATCCCGCGAACAGTTGCAGCCGCAGCGGCGTTCGATTCACTTTCAAACGTGCTCTTCCAGTTCAGAAGCCCTAACCGATTCGCCATCGGCGAATCGTCAATCGGTTTTAGTCGACCTCTACTTCGACTTCCATCTCTTCGACTTCCGCGAATCGGTGCCCGGCGAATTGCTCGTTGCACGACGAGACAATGAAGAAATGATCGGCGCCGGATTCTTTTGCGGCTTCACGGATGGAGGCCAGCCCGTTGCACTCGAAGCTGTTGCACAAATTTGAACGCATTTCTCGTGGTAGGGAACATCCCTTCTCCGCGTGAAAAATGCACGAATCTTGGTGGGCGGTATTCGGTACCCGATTCAAATAGTCGTTGACGATGTCGACCGGCTCGGTGTTCGGACGATCGTCGAGGATCGTTGCCATTTTTTCGGCATTCAAAAACGCGTGCTCGGCGCCTTGTTGGCAACAGTATCCGCCGCACGTCGCGCAGGCGGCTGCCAGCACCGATGCGAGCGGATCAACCGGTCGGACGTGGCCAGGTTCGCGACTTGGATTCGAATCACCGGTCGTCGCCTGAGGCGATCGATCCGACGCGCCGCTACGATCGATTTGATCGATCAGTGTGAAAAGATTGGCGCGGAGTGCATTACGTCGTTCATCCGTGACGGCGACCAGCTCGGTTCGGCACGTTGGCACACAGACCGGCAGGAATCGCGACGAGTTTTCGACCACTTGATCGGCGGCAGCGGAGTCCCGGTAGGCGGTCAATGTTTCCCGGAAGTGCTTGAACTTTTCGTCCATCCTCGCTTGGACTTCGCGGGATTCGTTGCGAAGTTGATCGAGGTATTGATAGCGGCACTTGTAATTTCCGCAGGTGTGATAAAGGCTGGCCTGTTGTCGCGAGATTGCCGTCCCACAAACGCTACAACGGAAGTCACTTCGCGTGACTCTAGCGGTCGAAACGTCCGGCCGACAATCTGTAGACACACAAGTACCCTAACGAGAGAATTATCCGAAAGCGTGCCAAGTATTTAAACCATTAATACGATGTTGTCGTCCTCGTCAAAATCTTAATTCGCAAAAAATTGGACACTTCTCGCTGACCGCAGGGTTGGGAACGTAGCGGATGTCGTCAAGACTTTCGTGAATTGACGGACAAATTGAAACTCTTGACGATTTCCGCTACCCCAAAATCAAACGCTGACGGACCACTTGAGCGAAGGAAATGGAATTTCCCCTGAAAAACGAACCACCAGGGAAACAACCTTGTCTTCCAATCCTGGCGGCTCTCCGCTTGTGCGTGGTTGGCAAAGGCAAGCGAGAGCATTAAATTTGTCCACGTTAGTGATCCGGCACGGTGTACCGATGCTAACCTATCGCACGCAGCGTATTGACACTGTTTCCAGGAGCAAATGTAAACGGTTCATGGGCGCTTGGTTCAACGATGGGAGATGGCACGAAGAAAAGAAAACGTGTCAAATCAGCATAGCTGGTACAGATTTGTCACATTCGACGAAATCGGGTGTGTCCTGGCCGGAAAAAAACACATCAAAACGCCGATGAATAACGGCAGATGCCCGGGTGGTGGAATTGGCAGACACAGGGGATTTAAAATCCCCCGGCCGCTTTAGGCTGTACCGGTTCGAGTCCGGTCCCGGGTACTGCGATGCTGATGGCGGTTTCGCCTGATGGGGCGGTTGAAATGCGCCGACGGTGACCACCGTTCACTTTGAAGTTGTGCGCTTGCAGTTATCTTTGCTGAAGACGCGCAAAACCAGTCGTTTCTGGTCCCTCGCTGACGCGTTTTGAAGTTGCGCTTTTGTGATAGCCCAGAGGGCGAAACATCAACTGCCGGGGTCGTAAGGTCCCCGGAAAACAAAGCACTTGGAGCGATAGCCTCGGAGGGCGACACAGCGCCGCGATTTTGTGTCGCTCCGGGCTACAACAGCGCAACTACAAAACTCACGCGTTCGGGCGTGAGAAAAACAAATGCACCACGCATAAGAGAAACTTCAAAAAGACTTCTTTGGATCGCACTACTCCGCTACCGTCGTACCCTAAAACCAAGACGTGACGAAGGACTAGTTCGCCGGTGGTGTGCGCCGGACGATCGGCTGGTGGTCGGCTTGGATGGCTTTGACTTTTTGGATCATCGCGTCGACGTCTTCCTTGTTCCGATGCAGCGTGAAGTCCAATGTGAAACGCCGCGACTGCCCCGCGTCAAGCTTGGGGACTCTGCCGGCTTGGCGCTCGACTTTGCGATTGAATGGATATCCCGTCGCCGGCTCGATCCCGGTCACGTAGCCGTCTTGAGTGGCTGCCGTGTTCTTCCACAGCGTCAAATACGGCAATTGATCGACGGTCCATTGCATCGAAGCGGCACGGTCGCCGTTGGCGTTTTGCAGAACGGCGATCGTTTTTCCATTTTCGTCGGCCGAAGGTTCAACCAAGTAAACCTGTTCGGCGAACCCGGTCGTCGGTTCGTCATAGGTTGCGTAGGTGTCGATTTCGCCAGCCGCGTGATCGTTCATCGGCGCCACCGATTTTACCGCCGCATGAACTTTGGCGTCTTTGCCAAGTAACGGGGCACCGAAGTTGGCGTGGTAGATGATTTGAAATTCTTGCTGCTGGCCGCCCTGGTTTTCGATCGTGTCGTCGATCCGAAACGTCGATTCGCCGGGAACGACAGATAGCTCCGTGACCAGTTTCAATTTGGGGCCGTTAAAGAGTTTTTCATACACAACGCCTCGAAGTCGAATGCGTCCGGGACGGTTCGAGTCGACGACGACTTCGACTTCGCTGGCCGGAATGTTTCCGATCTTGCCGTGCAATGTCAATTCCATGGTCGCCGTGTCGCCGGTGTTGGTGACAAATTCATCGGTCCCCGGATGTCCAGCGAACTCCAAACCGCAGCGTACCATCCATTCGTTGAACCCTTCTAGCCACCCCAGCCCTCCGCGACTTTCCAAATCGATCAGCGCCGGATGAACGATCTCGTCGACCGGCGAATCCCAGCCCAACCGGATGTCGCCCGAGCGGACTTCGTAAACATTCATGCCCCGCGTCGGAATCACGTCGATCTGCATCACGCCATTGTCGATGGTGATCAGGTCAACGCCGTCCTGCTTTCCCCCGTGCAGAGTCCGTTTCGAAACCGACCAGTTCTCGCCGCTAAGCGTCCAGGTGTCTTGGTGAACGTTGTCTTTTGCGCTCGTAATTACGTAGCGTTGATCGGCGCGGACGACGGTCCGCGGCATAAAGAGAAGTACAAGAAGAAAGGCAGAAAGCCAAAACTGTGGTTTCATTGGTGTAGGCTCCGAAGGCGTCATCATGGGGAAGAGCCCAAGATCATAGCTGCCGGGCCGATGCCGCTGGAACCTGTTTCCCTTTCGCTCGTCGGCGGCGACCCGAAAATCAAAATTCGACGGATCACTACGGAGAGACCCCCGCAATACCGAGCGACTTTCCGAATCGATCTGCCATTTGTTCCTTTGTAACGCCAAAGTTTTGCTCCAGAGCTTCGTCGGCGGGGACGCCCAGTTTGACGTCGCGAAACATTTGGCCGAACGCAACCGCGTCCGTTTTGATCAGGAACTGGACCAATTGTCCGGACATCGGCCACCGTTCTTGGTCCAGCTTGGTCGCGTCGAACAACCCCAGCAACGATCCGGCGTTTTTAATCTGGCGAATGACATTGGATCGTTGAGATGATTGACGATTGCGGTCGGGGACAATTTCAAATTGAACCGTGTTGGCGATCCCCATGTTCATCCACGGAACACCGCGGGCCGTCGAGTGCAGGCGTTGTGCGTAACCAAGGCTGTAACCCCAGCTCAATCCGCGTGCGACGTTACTGTCAAGATTCTTTGCGATCGCAGTTTGCATGAAACGCATCGGCCCACTTCTCACTCCGGCCGCTCCGCCGTGATTCGGGTTGTTCATCACGGTTTCTTCAAAGGCCCCAAATCGCGCCGGAGTGCTGAAGACGGCAACGATCGGCTTTCCACGCCAAACCGAATCGCCTTTTGGTATCCCAAACATTTGGTTCAATCGAATGTTCAAGTTGTCGACAAAGGTTCGAAGTCCGGTCGTTGCCGTAGGCGGATAGTCGGTAAGGATCAAAGCTGATTCGGTTTCTTCGATTCGAAACTCGCCGACATTCTTGAGTTTCTTGACGGCGTCCTCCAGAAACTGTTTATGTTCCGCTGTCGCCTTGGCTTGCTCGTCATCATCCAGTTGCTCGCGGATTTGCTGTCCCATCCCGGACAAACGACTTTCGGCAAGCGCGTTGGCCTGGGAAGTATTGATGACAAACAATTGTTGAGTGGGCGGGAAGTAGCGCAAATGGAACCGTTGGTCTCCGATCCAAAAGCGATACACATCGCTGGCTTTGATGGTGCTCGCGCGTCCCGTTTCGCTTTTGTACTTGATGAACTTCAGACCATTCTGCTTGCGATCGAATTGCAGTTCATCAAGCGTGACTTTGACGATGAATCGACCGGATTGCAATTTGATCGCCATCGGTTTGCCGACCATGGCTTCAAGCGTCTCTGCGCCAGCAAGACCGTCGAACCGAATGTCACTGGGCGGTTCGTTCGAGGCCGCGTGAGTGGTACCGCAGGAAAGAAACGGCGTCACGACGAAAATCAGAAAGACAAACTGTAGTTGGATGGTGGCGTAACGAGGCATAGCGAGTTTGAATCGGCGGAATCGGGCGACCAGACAGCCATCAGGATAACGAATCTTTCCGCGGCATGGGGGAATTCGGTATCGACTCGAGTTCTCGGATCACATGATTCATCGACCGAGCCAGAACGCTGACGTTGGGCGGTTTCATGCAAGTGTCGTGATCGCCGGGAATGTCATGGAGCGTCAATTTGGGACCGACCACATAGCGCCACCCCAGCGACGTGTCGCTGTACTTGGTACCGATCAGCCCTGCCGGGCCCCGGACACGAAATAGATGGATCGCGATCTCGTCGGGTTGAATCGTGTATTCCAGAAAGGCTTGAACGTTGGACCGAATTTGAACGGGATCGCCCTCGTCGTCTCGGAATTGAAATCCTGCATCCGCCGTGATCGGAACGCCCCGCCGCAGCAACTTATTTTGAAGTGTTACGTACAGTTGCAAAACACCGGCCGGGCTGCCCAGAGTACCGCATCGATTGCGGGCACGCACCAGCAATCCCTTGAAACGATCCCACATTCGATTGCGTCTGCAGGCGTGGCGATAGGCAGCTTCGGTTCCAGATTCGACAATCAAGACGGCTTGGACGAAAACATCGCGGGATTTTAGTTGTCGCGCGATTTCGTATGCCAACGGGCCTCCCCAGCAGAATGCTACGATGATTCGCGGTCCGGTCGCATGGGTCTGGATCCACGCATCGGCGTAAAGGGTCGCCAACGCTACGATGCTGCGGGGGGATTGCTCGTGCGTGGGCTGATTGCAAACGAACAATGATTTTTTCGATGCCAGTTCTGCAGCCAGATAATGGGCATAGTGACAGCGTCCACCAACCTCATGAACCATCAAAATTGAAGCAGAA
>JAGQPO010000512.1 GCA_020426665.1 Planctomycetales bacterium | reverse complement strand
AGTCACAGCCTCTCCGTGGTCGGCCAAACCGGCCACGGAGTGTCCGGCGACATTCCATGTCATTTTTGAAACTGCTCTAAAGCAGGAAGCTCGCATTGAAACGGTGCGACGCCCCGCATCGTCGTCCGTCGTACCTCCAGCAACCTTACGTAAATCTTTCACGGCTGAAACCCCGTCAAAATCTCACGACCGTTTGCACTGTGAAGGTCGCGATGCAACTGTGTGTCGGTACTGTCACTCAGGAAGTGAATCGATCCATCGGCAAACAGCAGTTGGGCTCCTCCGGTGTGATAGCTGCGTGGCGCAAAGTAGCCGGTCCAATGCGTCACGATATCTGGAGTGGTGCTGTTGGGTGTCGGATAGCCGTTGGTCATCGAGTTGACCGCACCGGTAAACGCCCAGCACATTCCTCGTCCGCGGATCGCGGGACTGGATCCACCGCGCCAACTGTTGAAGGTGTCCCAGAATGCGCCGACGTCGGGATTTTCGATCATTCCATTTTGTCGAAAGTTGTTGCTGCAACTCATTCGACGCGCGGCTTCACGCGCGGCCTGGACGGCAGGCAACAGCAGCCCGATCAAGATGCCGATGATCGCGATCACGACCAGCAATTCGATCAGCGTGAAACCGGAAGACGGTTTCGAACGAGTACGTGAATGGTTCATTTGAATCAAAGAATGGGTGAGTGGGTATTCGTGTACGCTGCGGAGGGCGGCGTGCGCGCATGCCGCAACCGGCCACGGCAGCACGTTGAATCGCCGCGCAGATAAATGACGAGTCCAGTGTCTCTGGACGACGGTGGACGAAATCAATCGAAGTCCTTCGATCGAGGTCGCTTCCACGCCGAAGCGTCAAAGAAACACGTTGTTGTGAGGAACGAGCCCTCGACGGTACCAACGTGGAAGCGGTATTCGATTTGGTGCGGACCGCGATTGCAGGCGCAACCGCGTCTGTCCCGCACGGCGAGAAAGACGGATCGATCATGGAAAATGCAGCAGAAGGCTGCCGGAGAACGATCGACGCTAGGGAATCGGCGGATCAGGGATTGGAGTGATCAAGACAGCGGACTCATCATCATGGCGTATCCAATGGAGTCGCAGTGCGGTGAAATCAGGTGCGGTTGCAACCGGATCGGCGTACGCGTTCGTTAGCACCGACCACAACAATTTGATGCCACGACATTCGGCGGCTTTCCAAAGCAATACCGTCGCCAGTGTCTGATGATCGGTTTCGGCCGGACTCACAGGGCACGCCGTACTCTCAAGGCATGCAGGGCTCTCAGGGCACGCTCCCGCCTTTGATGAACAGCACGAACAAGTCGGGGCCGTGGCAACCGAGTCCTTGGAGACGGCTGCGCGTGAAACGCGATCGACAAGAAAACGGGGCGGTTTGACATCGTTCTCCGCGGCCCAGCGGAGTTTTTCTTCGTCGCTGTGACAACAGCATCGATCCCAGCAGTATTCCGAAGAGGAGCAGCCACAAAAACAGCTTTCGCAGGGAAACCGTTCACTCGTTTCGCCGGTGTTGCGCTGTGGAAAAACCAAGACACCCGATAGCGCAAGCGACACCGCCAGCAATAGCAACAATCCGATGCATTGCCGCCACATACCAGGGCGGATCGACAGGTGATGTATCCGGGTCAACAGAAAGCAAATGGTGAGCGTTTAGAATCGCTCGTTCCTCACGCCGACAAGTATCACTGCCCGCGGATGTTTTATCAACCGCCAAAACTGCGATTGATTGTCACACATCGATTGCCAATTCGGCACCGGCCGGGAAGATGACTTCGCCCAGGCCGCCCACGGTCCGATCGGCACGGGTTCGAAAGACGGGTAACTGGCGAAGCGACAATGTGATTTCGTCAAACATCGGATCGCGATAGAGATTCAAAAAGGCGGGGTCGAATCGCATCGGCGGTGAAAAACGATTGGACGACGTTCCACCCATCTCGTCTGCCTGGTTCACCAGTCCCGACGAATTGGCCAACACGATGGTTCCGCGTTTCATTCCGACGGCAACGTATTGGCCGACGTGTCCGCCCACGCAAATCGTTCCCGCGACAGCCGAAGCGGCCAACATTTGCCCGGCGTTGCCATGGACCAGGATCACGCCACGTCGCATCCGATGACCGGCATAACTGCCGACATGGCCGGTGATCTTGATCACGCCGCCGGCCATGCCGACCTTGTGTGCGCCGTATGGGCCGCCGACATAGTCGCCCGCATCACCATCGACCGACAGGGTTCCGCCAGTCATTCCCGATCCGATTCCGTGCCCTGCATTACCGACAATTCGGAAGTCGCCTTGGTCATGCAAAGTGCCAAGTCCATGAACCTCGTCGAGTTCGCCTTCGATAACAATTTGCGTATCTTCCGACGACGCAATCGACAGTTCAAAAACGTCACCGAGCGAAACGGCCAGCCCATCGACAGTGATTTCCAACGCGTTGATTTCGGATTCAGACTTTTCACAGAGCCATTCGCGCCGAATCGCCGAAGCGTCGATCGATTGCGTCAGTGGTTTACCGGATTCGCTTGCCCGGCGTCGAAAGTGCCAGCGAGTCATGACAAGATCTCGTGCAGATGAAAATGATGCCGTCCCAGCTTTCCACCGTAGTTGCCCGCGGTAACCGCGACCAAACCGTGTTCGCCACAACTTTCGCACGCCGCGGTGATTCCCCTTCGCATCGCATCGGCAATCGATTCAAACGTCAATCCATCCAGGACGATTTCCAGAACGGCGTTTTCGCCTTCGCCTAGCTGCGAATTTGTAATCCCACGCAGCGTCGGACAATACTCATTGTTGGTTGATGCGATCAACGACTTGTATTTCGAACCGACCTTTGAACCGCTGCGTGTCACACCGCCGGGAAACGGCGTGATCACATCCGGCATCGAATCGATCGCTCCGATGGCGGCCCGGGCGGCGCGGCTGGCCGCCATGATGTCGCGTGCGACCAACAAGAAATTTCCCCCACCGATCCCGGCCGTTCGCGGCGCTTCGTGTTGACAGATAAACTCGCCGTCCATCACCGGAATTCGCCAGTAGCGCGTGCCGTCGATGACTTTACTGATTTGGTTCCCGTCACCGAAGAACCGCAACGACTTGCCCAGCGGCATTCGTTTGTCGCGCGGCACGCCTTCAACCGGCAAGCCGGCGAAAAGTGCGGTGGTAGGGCAAGTCAAAACGCACTGTCCGGCGCGGCGGACGATTTGTTTTTCCAGTTCACTACCGGACATCGCAAACGCCAACAGCGCGATTCCGGGACGACCGTCGGGGGTCTCGATGGGAAACAGTCGGCGTTCGACATCGATCTCCAGTTTGCAATCGATCACGCTGGTCCCGAAACCACTCATCGCCGACGCGGCGTGTTCCGCCCAGATTTCGTCCATGGCGGTGATGATGATACGCGTCGCTTTCATGTCGAACGCCTCGGCAAAGGTCGCTTCGATTCGTACGCCGTTGATCTGCAGCAGATCCCCGTTGTTTTCCCCAAGTTTACCGTCGCTCATCGGACTCTGCTTCCTGCGGGTTGCTTGGCGACGCGAGAACACAGCACCGAATCCATTTCGTCATCGCTGATCCACAAACGTTCCATGTCAAAGGTTGAATGCGAGTTGTACTGGTCGCGCAGTCGGTCGACCGACGACGGATCGAAGGAGACACCAGCGGTCAGCGTTTGATGCCCGATTCGACGCGCAACGTCCAAGTCGATTCTCCCTCCGTGGTTCGAGTCCGAGTCGATGACATGTTGCCCCCCGGCAAAGACGTGTCTGGGACGGCGAAACATTTTTTCCAAGTCGTCGTCCATCTGGTAAACGGCAACATCGGCGATCGCACCGCCAGTCAACCGACCATGTCCTGGCAGCCCCATGATCGATGCGGGTGCACTTCGCGTCATCGTGGCAATTTCGGAAAGTGAATACTCTCGCGTGATCCCGCCAAGTGAACTGGCCGCTGCCGCGTCGGCGTGGATTTCCGCGAGAGCCGTTTCGCGGAATGATCGGTCGCCCAACAATCGCAACAAGTGCGGGTAAGCGGTGAACGGGGCACCATTGGGATGATCCGTCGTCAGAAAAACACGCGACGGATCATCGACCATCAAAAACAATTCCAGACCGATCGCCCACTGCAACGAGTGAACGAATTGGCGTCGGCGATATCGAAACGGCACCACGCCGCAGCCGGCTTCACATTCGATGTCGACGATTGCGGATTTACGTGGTGAAGCGAAATTACGGTTATCGAACTGGTGCGGTTCATCGGCGCTGATCGTAACGGTTTGTCCGAACATGATCTGGCCAACATCGATCGTCACCTTTGGGTGCCGGGCCATTGCGGCGACCAATTGATCGGCCGCCGATGACATGCCGTGTTCACTGTCATCTCCATAACAATGAAACTGTGCGTGCGTCAGGTGAATCGGATAACCGTCGGCGGCTTCGATCGTCGCGATTGTCGATCGAATGTTGCCCGGGACCCCCAGATTACTCGCGTGGATGTGCAATGGATGGACCAATCCGATCTCCGCGACGGCCCGTGCAAGTGTTCGAATGATCTTTGACGGCGTGACACCATATTTGGGATGCGGCGTATCGACATCAAACTCGCGTTGCCCGAATTTGAATGCCGAGATGCCGCCCGGATTAACAACTTTGACAGCGATGCTTTGTGTGGCGGTCACCATCCAGGCGACATAATCATTGATCAACGCCTGGGGGGCGGAATCGGCGATTAGTTTCAGTAACAAATCATCATTACCGAGCAAACAGAATCCGCCGGTTGTCAGTCCCGGCATGTCCGCCATTTCGGCGTGCGCGGCGCGGGCGTTACAGGGAATCACGGCGGGCTCAAAGGCCGTGGTGTACCCCATTTCCAAGTACCGTGTGGCGGCGACGGCGGCACTGGGCAAATAGTCGACCATTGCAGCCATGCGAGCGGTCGCGCGAGCGTCGTCGTCGATGCAGTCTTGCATCAGCAGACGCGCGATCGCCAGTTTCCCTCCGCCGATGTGGGTGTGAATATCGATACCGCCGGCCATCACGACGCAGCCGTCCGCATGAACAATCCGATCGGCGTCGGCGGCGGACAGAGATTCGGATGCGACGATCTGGGAATCATCCAACCAGAGATCGGCAACACAATCGATGTCGCCGGCGGGGTCAATCAGTCGTCCTCCTTGAATCAGCGTTTTCATAACTCCTTCACGTCAATCTTTGCGTCCGCCTTTTCATCACCTTTCTGTTCGCCATCGTCACCATCTGGTTTGCCATTGTCATCATCATCCTTGCGTTTGCGTTTCGATCGTCGGTCATTCTTGGGTGGCTGGTATTCTCCGTAGACCCGATCGGTGGTGATGGTGATTCGATCGGCACGGACTTCGTTTTCGTTCGGCGGTTGATAGAAACCGGCAACGGTCACGGGGTCACCTTCCTGTGCGAGCGTCAGATTGTTGTATCGCACTTCCAACTCGGTTTCGGCGTTAACCGGTACTTGGACGGGGACCTTTCCGGCCTGGACGGCCAGAATGCCGCTGGGCGAAAGCCCGATCAGTTGTCCAACGATCGACAGTTTTCCGACCATCGGCTGATTGCGTCGATCGCCGGCTTTGGCATCCGAATACACTCCCGGCGTGAATTGTTCTTTGGCTTTGCCTTGCACGCCGCGAGGGTCGACCGGTTGGAAAAGCGTGACTTTGGTGACCGGGGACAACGGAACACCGCCGGGACCAAAATTGGCATCCATACGAATCAGCATGCCACGTTGCAAGAATGCGGGCGTTGCTTTGGCGACAAACTGAAACGACGAAACGTTTTCCGGCGGCGCCACCATCGCCTCGGTTCCATCCTCCTTTTCCACCAAGATGATGCCGCGCTGCATTCCTTTCAGCTTGCCCTTGAAATTGGTGATCTCGTTACCGGGAACGGTGGACGGGGCGCCGAATTCTTGCCCCTGGGCGATCGCCGTTTGAACTCCGGCGCCCAGAACGACCACGGCGATACCGGCGAGGGCAAGAATTGAAGAAACCGGTGGCATTCGGCGACTGTTGCACAACAAAGTGCCCCCGCAACGCGCCGGGGGAAATGGGGTGCGGGAGGGTCGGGTATTCATTTTTGGCAAATCCGGTGACGATTGAAACGACATCGCAAAACCATTGGGTGGGAACGGACCCAGTTTAGCCGAAGGCAGGGCCCAGTGCGCCGGGTAACCCAGTGCGCCGGGCAGCCCAGTGCGGCGGGGACGCGGGAAAGGATGTTTGGTCCTTTCAGGCCTGTATTCCGATGTTTCCCACTTTGGTACCCTTGGACGATCGTTCATGATCACGCCGCACACGACGCTTTCCATTGCACCGTGTGCTTTCAAAGGTGCGTCAAAGAGAGCCATGCCTGAGGAACAGTCCCCCAAACGAGTGACAACGCGATCGCTGCAGCGCCGACGCGACAAAGGCGGCTCGATTTCCATGCTGACGGCCTACGATTTCCCAACCGCAAAGGCGCTCGACGACGCGGGCATTGACGTTTTGCTGGTTGGTGATTCATTGGCAATGGTGGTGCAAGGGCATGAAACAACCCTGCCGGTGACGATGGACCAAATGATTTACCACGCCGAAATGGT
>JAGQPO010000511.1 GCA_020426665.1 Planctomycetales bacterium | reverse complement strand
CTTCCAGTCCGTCGACAAGTGTCGAATTCGACAGACTGGAAGTCCGTCGTACAACATTTACCCAACCCTAATATTTAATCTTGACGAAGCACTGGTTTGCGGCAACTTTGGCCGGGTTTCGCTGCGGGGCGGATTGTCGGACAATGTCGGACGCCACTCCCCGAAATAGGACCCAGGAAACCGATGACCGAACCGCGAAGATATGCCGGCGAAAAAAGTGTTGCCGCGTTTGAGAAGGCCCGCAAACTAATGCCCGGCGGCGTCAATAGTCCCGCACGAGCGTTTGGTGCCGTCGGCGGTACTCCGCTATTTATTGACCACGCGGACGGACCCTACCTGTTCGACATCGACGGGAATCAATTCGTCGACTACATCGGATCATGGGGGCCAATGATTTTGGGGCATCGCCCACCGGTTGTCATCGAAGCCATCGAAAAAGCTCTCGCCAAAGGGACCAGTTACGGAGCCCCGACGGAAGCCGAATCAAAGTTGGCCGAGCAGATTATTGATGCGGTACCCAGCGTCGAAAAAGTCCGCCTGGTCAACAGCGGAACGGAGGCGACGATGAGCGCGATTCGAGTCGCCCGTGGAGCGACGGGACGCAACAAGGTCGTTAAGTTTTCGGGCAATTACCACGGCCACGTCGACAGCTTGCTGGTTGCCGCCGGTAGCGCCGCGGCGACACTTGGTGTGCCCGATTCTCCCGGAGTCACTCCGGGGGCGGGGCAAGACACGATCGTGCTAAAATACAACGATTGTGATGGCGTTAAAAACGCGTTTTCACAACACGCCGGCGAAATTGCGGCGGTGATCCTGGAACCGGTCGTCGGCAACATGGGATGCGTCCCGCCGACCATGGAGTTTCTGGAAACACTTCGCTCGGAAACATTGTCCGATGGATCGATCTTGATTTTTGATGAAGTGATGACTGGCTTTCGCTTGGCCTATGGCGGTGCCCAGGAGCGATTCGGAGTTGTGCCCGACATGACAACTCTTGGCAAAATCGTTGGCGGTGGGTTGCCGCTGGGTGCCTATGGTGGTCGCGCCGACATCATGGATAACGTGCTGCCGGCCGGAAAGGTCTTTCAAGCAGGAACACTAAGTGGCAATCCGGTCGCCGTTGCCGCCGGCAGCGCGACGCTGCAATCACTTGCCGACGATCCACCCTACGAACAACTCGATGCGATCGGCGATCGATTGGCGGCCGGATTACATGCCGCAGCCGCCAAGCACGGCGTCCCGCATCAAGTTCAGCATGTGGGAAGTATGTTAACACTGTTCTTCAACGCCCGCCCGGTAACGAACTGGCCGGAAGCGGATCGCTGTGATCGCGAAGCTTTCGGAAGGTATTTTTGGGGACTGATCGAGAAAGGTATCTACATGCCGTGCAGCCAATTCGAAGCCCTGTTCTTCAGCACCCTGCATACCGAAGCATTGATCGACGAAACGATCGACAAGGCCGACCAAGTGTTGGCAAGCTTGTGATTTAGGTCTGCTGAATCATCCGCATGGACTCTTAGCGATGAATGACACTTGTGCGACGGACTGGAAGTCTGTCGTACTCTAAAAACAAGAATTGATGAAGCGTTATTGGATGACTTCGAACACGATGTCGGCTCCATTCCAGTATCGCGATGTTCGTCGATCGCGATTCTTTTCCAGCATGAACAACACATCCGGCTCGCAAAACTTACCTTCCCACAATTTGACCCTCAACGGAGCCATCAAGCAAACGCCACGCTGATCTTCCGATTGCGCGACAAAGTTGCGAATTTGAAGGCAGATGAAGAAGACAATGGCCTGATGCAACTCCGTTGGCATTTCCAGCACCTCCAATTTGCCGTTGTCAAACTCCACGAGTCGCCCGGCATCTAACCTCAAGTAGTCTTCCTCGGACCATGAACCCTGCATCGGATACAGTGAAGCGATTTCCCAAGTCGGTTCGCCAATTTGACTGTTCCGCGAAGGGGTGGACATTGATTGCTAACCGTGTGTGTGAATCGTTGGGTTTGCCAGTCGCATCGCGTGGGAAAGTGCCGCCGCGATATATGCCGTGGCCGTTTTTAAAATTCTCGTCGTTTGTCGGCGAACTCGCCGAGGTCGGCCAAACCGGCCACGGAGTGTCCGGCGACATTCCATGTCATTTTTGAAACGGACTAAACGGAGAGCCGACGAAGCGTCTCGGCCAGACTACTAAAATAGGCTAACGACCGTCGATTTGCAAAGTTGATGGTGATTTCACGCGGGATCGAAAGCCGGCCCGATCAATCTTCGTACCTGGCGATTTCCATTGCCAATATTTTCCCCGTTTCGCTTTCGGGGACTTTCGCAATCTCCGCCGGCGGTCCTGTCGCCACGATCGATCCTCCGCGGTCACCCGCGCCGGGGCCGAGGTCGATCAGGTGATCGGCTGAAAGCATCAGCAGTGGATTATGTTCGACGACCAACAACGAATGTCCGTCGGCGATCAACGCATCGAAACAGTCGACCAAACGCACCAGGTCATCGAAGTGCAATCCGGTGGAGGGTTCGTCCATGACAAACAGAGTGCGTTTCCGATTCGCCGAAGCTAGAAACGCCGCCAGTTTTAAACGCTGCCCTTCTCCACTGGACAGTGTTGTCGCGGGTTGCCCCAAAGCAATATAGCCAAGGCCGACATCGATCATTCGCTTTAGTTTTGATTGAACCTTCGCGGCACCGCGAAAAAACTCGTATGCCTCCTTGGCACTCATCGCCAGCACGTCTGCGATCGTACGGTCACGATAACGAACTTTTAAGATGTCATCGCGGAATCGTGTGCCACGACATTCCGGACATTGCATCGAGACGTCGGCCAGAAATTGCATGTCGACTTCCAACACACCGGCGCCTTCACATTCGGGACACTGTCCCTTGTCACTGTTGAACGTAAAGTGACTGGCCGTCAATCCACGGACGCGCGCCTCGACACTATCGGCAAACACCTTGCGGATCGGATCAAAGGCTTTCATGTACGTTACCGGGCAACTGCGCGGCGAGCGGCTGATCGGTGATTGGTCGACCATCACGCAATCCTGGATTTGCCCGAGCCCGCTAATTGATCGATACGGCAATGGCTTGGCCGATTGACCCAGCTTCTCCGCTTGAATGGCTTCGAACAACGTGTCTTGTACGAGCGTGCTTTTACCGCTGCCCGAGACTCCCGTCACAACGCATAGCACTCCGAGCGGAAAATCGACCTCGACGTCTCGCAAGTTATTTCCCGTTGCTCCACGCAATGTAATTCGACCACGCGACTCTCTGGGCTGGTGGTGTCGCAATGTCTGGCCGCGCCGCCCCGAAAGGAATTGCCCCGTCAGGCTGTCGCGATCACGCATCATTTGCTTAGGCGTGCCTTGA
The DNA here is from genome assembly GCA_020426665.1 of Planctomycetales bacterium. Taxonomy (GTDB): domain Bacteria; phylum Planctomycetota; class Planctomycetia; order Pirellulales; family Pirellulaceae; genus Stieleria. The sequence continues at coordinate 1,554 of JAGQPO010000511.1, read as the reverse complement.
AAAACAATCTCGCCGCCGCCGGATCCTGCTCCAGGGCCGATCTCGACAACACGATCCGCCGTTTCGATCATGGTTTCATTGTGTTCGACGACGATGACGGTGTTCCCGCGATCACGAAGCGATCGGATCGACTCGGCAAGCTGACGCACGTCCTTCGGATGCAGCCCCGCCGTGGGTTCATCCAACACGTACAACATGTTGACAAGGTTTCCGCCAAGCGCGCTTGTAAGGGCAACCCGCTGAGTCTCGCCGCCGGAAAGTGTTCGTAGCGGTCGGTCCAGTTGCAAGTATCCCAGGCCGACCGATTGCAAGTACCCGATTCGGTCGCTGATCTGTCGCAGTGGTTCGGCGGCAATTTTGCGTTCGCGCTGCTCAAGTGGAGCCGAGCGAATAAAGTCCGCCGCGGACGAACCAGACATTTGTAACAGATCCGCGATCGTCTGATCGCCAATCCGATAGGCCAGTGCCGATGGTTTAAAGCGTTTTCCGTGGCACGCGTCACAGGTTCGGTAACTGCGAAAGCGAGACGCGAAAATGCGGATGTGCATTTTGTATTTTTTGCGGTCCAGCCACGCAAAGAACCCGTCCAGTCCGCCGAAGTTACGTTCCGGGACGCCGTGATGGATCAGTTTCAGGTGTTTCTTTTTCAGATCTGAAAACGGAACATCGGTCGGCAAATCATAGTCGTCGGCCAGATCCAACAGTTCATGCAACTCGTGTTCATACGACGGCGTATTCCACGGTGCGATGGCCCCTTCGGCCAACGAAAGTGACTTGTCGGGAACGACCAAATCCATGTCGACATCCACCAGTTCGCCAAATCCCTCGCACTTCTCACAGGCCCCCAGCGGATTGTTGAAATTGAACAGCCGCGGAACCGGCTCTGGAAAATCCAGATCGCATTCGTCACATCGCCGCTCGTCGCTGATCACCTTTTGCATCCAAGGTCGGTTATCGATGTCCACCGGGCGACCTGCATGCCAACCTTCGACACTCGCCGGTACTTCGCCCTGTTCGGTCAGGACGACCGCTTTGCCGTGGCCTTCGCCCATCGCGGTTTCCAACGATTCGGTCAACCGTGACAGATCCATTCCCGGTGCGATTCGGTCGACGATCACGATACACTCGGTGCCCTTACGGCCGATCTTGTTGGCCAGGTTCGACCGGTCTGCATCCGACAGATGAAACGTGCTGCCTTGGACAATCAGCCTCAGGTAGCCTTCCTGTTGCAGCCCCAACAGAATCTCGCCGCCCGACTTCCGATCCGGCAACCAGACCGAAAAACCGATCATCGCGCGCACCGACAGCCCCGCGAGCTGTTCCGCGATGATCGACGGATCGTCCGCGGTCACAGGCCGGCCGCATCCGGTGCAATGCAGGGTGGCGCATTTGGAAAATAGAATCCGAAGGTGGTCCGCAATCTCGGTAGCGGTCGCAACTGTACTGCGGTTTGTCTTGCTGCCGCCTGCCCGGGTCACCGCGACGGCCGGCGGAATGCCCGTGATTGAATCACAATCCGGCTTGTCCAAGCGTTGTAGAAACTGTCGGGTGTAC
>JAGQPO010000510.1 GCA_020426665.1 Planctomycetales bacterium | reverse complement strand
ATGGACTTCGGCCTGGCCCGCCGCAGTTCCAGCGACGACGTACAGGTCACACAAAGCGGCGCCATCATGGGCACTCCCGCCTATATGTCTCCCGAGCAAGTTGAGGGTGATCAAGACAAGATTGGTCCGCAAGCGGATATCTATGCGTTGGGCATCATCATGTATGAATTAATCACTGGCGAAATGCCGTACAAGGGGAGTCTGATGTCGATCCTGCAACAGATCGCCCTTAACAATCCAGAAAAGCCATCCAACCTGCGCACGGATCTCGATCCACGCATGGAGCAGATCTGCCTGAAAATGATGGCCGGCGACCTTTCGACGCGATATCAGTCGATGGACGAAGTCGCTGCCGATTTGCAGGAGCTGGCGCGTGCGCCACGCAAGGAATTCAAGCAGCGAGCATCTTCGGGAAAAAGTATCCAGCAGAATTCGATTGCAACAGTCACGGAAGAATCGGACCCAGCTACCATTTCGATTGAAACTCATTCGATCACCGAACAGAGGCGCGAAAAACGAGCCGCGAGCAAATCGAAACGCAAGACGTCTAGCAGGTTTTCATCTTCAGGTGGCAACAAAAAACTGTTGATCTCTGCTGGGGTGATCGGATTTCTATTGATGGGGATTGTGTTTTTCGTCCGCGTCGGCAAGTACGATGTGCAAATTACGATCGACGATCCCGGCATCACGCTGAGTGTGGATGGAGATGTCCTCAACATTAAAGATGGTCAAGACGTTTACCAACTCTCTGCTGGTCCACACAAACTGCAGTTGCAAAAAGATGGGCTGAAAACGCTTGTCGAAGAGTTCACCGTCACCAAAGACGGTAAGACCGCACTGACTGCAAAAGTCATGAATGGGAAGTTGGGAGCCATTTTTAACAGTGCAAAACCATCAGTTTCTGACTCGTTCGACGACGGTGAGACCACGAATGCTGACATCGCCTCCGTTGTCCCGACAACTGGTGACGGCCCCACCATGGAAATGTCTCCCAACAAACGATCCGAGGGCGATGCGGCTTCGGATCCACAAGTCATAGAGAGCGTCGCATATCCCGGAAAGTTTGCTCTCGCTTTTCCAGAGCGAGGCGAGAATTACGTCGAAATGCCGACGCTTGATTCTGCGTTGATGGGTGAACTTCTACGCGAAAAGAAACTGAATTTGACCATCGAATTCTGGCTGAAACGAGATGAGAAACAGATTAGTCCGCACGATCATTATGCCGGTTGGAGTAGCAGTTATCTGTTTGTCCGCAGCGCCGCCGGAAGTGCGTATGTCGAGGGTGGGGAATGGGGCGGTCGCGGTGCGCCACCTATCGGTTTTTATGACACCGCTGCGCCGACGCGGACGCTCAAGAACGAGGCCGTCTGGACTCACGTCGCAGCAGTGCTGATCAACCCCACTGAGTACCGGCTGTTCATTGACGGGAAGCTCGTCGACACCAAAGCGGCGGAGTGGGGTTGGCCAGGGTCTGACGATCCGTTTCGACTGATGGCGCAGGCCGCGGGAATGATGGGTGAAACGCGCGTGTCCACCACCGCTCGCTATGACAAAGATTTTACACCGGAATTCGGCTTCAAGCCCGACGAGCACACGCTTGCCTTGTACCACTTCGACGAAGGAACCGGCGACGTCTTGAAAGACTCCTCCGGCAATGGACATGACGGCAAGATCACTGGGGCAATGTGGATAAAGACCGGCGCCATGCCGGCACCTCCTCTGTCCGAACCGGTGCCCTCGCAAGCCGGAGAACGGAGCTACGTACTTTCCTTTCCCGGCGGCGTCGAGAATTTCGTGGACGTGCCCACGCTTATTGGTAAGGATTTCGACCGTGGACCCTGTACGATCGAGACGTGGTACAGACTGGATCCAGGGGCTTCTGAAATGCAGTTCGTTGTTGGCCTCTGGCGGGAGCGGACGCTGCTGATCGGAGACTTCAATGGTTCGTATGAGAAACACTGTGCATTCGGGAGGTGGCATGGGACTATCTGGGATGACTCCACCAAAACGAGAAGCGACCCATCCACCTGGACGCACGCCGCGCTCGTCCGAGACGAAACCCGCAATTGTCGCCTGTACGTCAACGGGCGATACGTTGCGGAGAGCAAGGTGGAACAGTGTCCGGCCCCGTTCCGAATTGGTATCATGTTCGCTGGAGAGATTAGCGAGACCCGGGTTTCCAGCGTGGCGCGGTACACCGGCGACTTTGCCCCCGCCAATCGCTTTGAGCCCGACCAACACACGCTCGCCCTGTACCACTTCGACGAAGGGACCGGCGACGTCCTGAAAGACTCATCCGGTAATGGACATCACGGCAAGATTGTTGGGGCGAAGTGGTTACAGCTTGACGACCATTCCGCGGAATTCGCTGCACCCGCGTTGTCGGATTCTCCTGCCAATGAACGCGGAGAGTCAGATACATCTGCATCGCTGTATTTCGCCAACGTCGAAGACGAAGTCGTCATTCCAACGCTTTCTGACGAGACAGATCCGCTGACAATTGAATTGTGGCTGCAACTGGCTTCGAATGATTACATCGCTCATTCTCAAGTCCTCGGTTTTGCACATGACATGTCGATCGTTACAAATGCTAATGGTGTTCTCGATTTCCAAATGGCAGAAACCGGATCTGAAGATGGACCTCTTCAGGGGACGGACAATCGTGGCGTCAATCAGCCAATTCATATTGCGGGAGTGCGCGACCCTGAATTGAATGAGATTCGACTCTACCACGATGGAAAACTGATTCAAACGAGTCCCGGGGAAATCCAACGGGGAACAGGTAATTTGCAGATCGCCAGCAAGGAGTATCAATGGATAGGGAATGAAGATCACCAGTTCAATGGCTGGATCGACGAAGTCCGCATTTCACGATCAGTTCGCTATCGAGAAGATTTCACCCCACAGCGACGCTTCGACCAGGACGCCGAAACGACTGCACTATACCACTTTGAAGAAGGGACCGGCGACATTCTCAAAGACTCCTCCGGCAACGGACACCACGGCAAGATCATCGGGGCCAAGTGGATGTCCGACCGTGTTTTGAAATCACGTTGATGCGACGAATGAGTTGGTGGGAAAATGGAGGCAGGAAAATGGGCGAGGGTGTCGACAAGACGAACAGGATCACCGAGCTTGACGACGCGTTGCTGCTTCATTTTCTTACCTCCATCTTCCTACCCTAATTTCGATGAGGTCACGCAGGTTCAAGCCCCGAAGCCGATTCGATTAACGCAGGCTCTGATTTCTGAGTCTGCAAAATTTGTCATTAGTTATTTGTCAGTCAGTACCCACGGCTGGATTCGAACCAGC
>JAGQPO010000509.1 GCA_020426665.1 Planctomycetales bacterium | reverse complement strand
GCGCTTGTCGGCGACCTGGTGCTGTTGCCCGCGTTGTTGGCAGGACCGCTCGGGAAATTCTTTCGGCCGCGAGTGGGCTCCAATGCGGACCGCGGAGATTTGTCCGAGGCTTTGGCGGTCGTCGGCCCCGGCGGAGCTCATGTGAAAGTCGCGTCGACTCCGGATCCTGATCCGTCAGGAGATGAACCGGACCCGATCGTCGACCGAGAGTCGCTGCCGAATTTGAAGCTGCATTCGCCGTCACGCCGAACCGACCGATCGCATCGCATGAAAGGCCGATAGGCAGCTTGAACTTACTTTTCGGAGACGCGTTCGGTGAGCCTTGTCCAAAGAGTTGAACATCCGCTGATCGAACATCACCTGTGCCGGATTCGCGACCGTGCGACCCCGCCCAGGGAATTTCGTGCAGCTGTCAGTCGCCTGTCAATGATCTTGGGCGTTTCGGCGACCTTTGATTTGGCGACTCGTCCGAAAACGATCACCACACCGTTGTGCCAGACGACCGGCTACGAGTTGTCGGTTCACGTGGGAATCGTGCCAATCTTGCGGGCGGGACTGGGGATGGTTGATCCGATTCTGGAACTGCTGCCTGATGCGTCCGTATGGCACCTGGGACTGTATCGCAACGAAGCGACGGCCGAGCCGGTTGGATATTACGATAAGCTGCCGCACGAGAATGCACCAAACGTGGCGATGGTCGTTGATCCGATGTTGGCGACCGGTGGCAGCATCGACTTGGTGATTCGACGACTACAACGCTGGGGTGTCCATGAGATCCGAGTGCTCAGCTTGATTGCGTCGCAGCCCGGGATTGACCGTGTACGCAACGATTTCCCGGACGTCAAATTGTTTGTCGCGGCGATTGATCCCGAACTGAACGAACAATCCTTTATCGTCCCGGGGCTCGGCGACGCGGGGGATCGCATTTTTGACACGCCGCAACAAGGTTGAAATGGAACGCTTTATTTGTGTCCTTGGATTGGCGGTGTTTATTGGAGCGGCGTGGTTGATCAGCAGCGACCGCCGTCGTTTTCCGGTGCGAGTCGTGGTCGGCGGGCTGTTGTTACAAATTGGCCTTGCGTTTCTCGTGTTGCGAACAGGATGGGGACAGCAATTTTTTGAATCGGTGGGAAACGGTTTTCGAGTGGTGCTGGATTCGGTTACGGCGGGAACGACATTACTGTTTTCGTCCGGTGATCCTCGGGTTGAAGATTCGTTGTTGGGCATGTTTGCATTCCGTGCGCTGCCGACGATCATCTTTTTTTCATCGTTGATGAGCATCCTGTATCATCTTCGTGTGATGCAGTGGGTTGTGCGAGCAATGGCGTGGGTCATGCAATTCACGCTAAAAACCAGCGGGCCCGAGACACTCGCGGCGGCAGCCAACGTGTTCGTCGGGCACACCGAGGCGCCACTGGTTGTTCGTCCCTATCTGGCCAAGATGACCCGCAGCGAACTCAACGCGATGATGACGGGCGGTTTTGCGACGGTTACCGGAGGTTTGTTTGGTGCGTATGCTGAAATGGGCGTCGAGATCTCGCATCTGTTGACCGCTTCGGTGATCAGTGCACCGGCGGCTCTCTTGATCGCCAAAGTGATGGTCCCCGAGGCAGAGGACGCCAAAGTGTCCGATTCTCTGGCCATCGAATCGGAGACCGATTCGGATGGGAATGATCCGGGACACGTCAACGTGATTGCGGCCGCCGTGACCGGCGCCAGCGACGGATTGAAACTGGCACTAAACGTCGGCGCAATGCTGATTGCGTTTCTCGCGATCTTGCATTTGATCGATGTGCTCTTGATGCATGGTTGCCGCCAGCTGAATTGGGTGGACGCCGCAAACGCGCCACGATTGAGTTTGGGGATCATTCTCGGCTATGCCTGTTGGCCGATCGCATGGCTTTTGAGCATCCCCGTGGCGGAGTGCAGTGAAGCGGGACGCCTGATCGGACTAAAAACCGTGGCAAACGAATTCATTGCCTATCAATCGCTGGGTGAGATGATGAAATCAGATGCACCTGTGATTTCGAAACGGACCGCGACGATTTTGACCTACGCGCTCGCCGGATTCAGCAATTTCGGCGCGATCGGGATTCAGATCGGTGGAATCGGCGGTCTGGAGCCTTCTCGCAAAAAAGATCTCGCCCAATTGGGGCTTCGGGCGATGTTCGGTGGGTTGCTGGCCTGCTGCATGACCGGGGCGATTGCCGGTTTATTGTTGTAAAGGACCGCGTCCTGCGGCCACCGGAACATTGCTAAGGCGTTTTGGACCATTTCTCATTGGTTTCAATCAGCGATTGGACCAAAATGGTAGAATACCGTTTCGGTTCATCTTGAGCCGATTCACCCGCCTTTCGCCAGAACTCCTTTCCCCGCTGGCACCCGATCCTGCACTCAGTCGAGCAAAGATGACGCCCCACCACGAGCCCACTTTGAAATCACGTTGTTTGATCGCGTTGATCGTCACTTGTTGTTGGGGGCCATTGGCTTGCGGGGAAACGAAGCCGATTGATTTTCAAAAGCAAATTCAGCCGATCTTGGCCAAGAAGTGCTACGCCTGCCACGGTCCCGATGAAGCGGAAAGCGGGTTGAAATTTACCAGTCGTGATGATGCGTTGGCCGAGACCGAATCGGGCAGCCATGCGATCGTTCCGGGCGATCTGGAAGCGAGTTTGATGATCGATCGGATCACCAGTGAAGACGAATTCGAACGCATGCCCCCCGAAGGTGACGCGGTCACCGCAGAGGAAGCGGAATTGATCTCGGCATGGATCGGACAGGGTGCCCAATGGCAGGACCACTGGGCTTTCGAACCGCTTTCTAAACCCACACCACCGACGGTGTCATCGCCGCTGTGGCAATCGAATCCTATCGATGCGTTTGTTTTCGATTCTCTGTCTTCATCCGGATTGCAGCCCAACAACCCAGCAGATCGACGCGAACTCATCCGCCGAGTCTATTACGGGATGATCGGGTTGCCGCCCTCGAAAGCGGAAGTCGACGCGTTTGTTGCCGACGATTCGCCCGACGCGTTCAACCAAGTCGTCGAACATCTGTTGCAATCACCCCACTACGGTGAACGTTGGGGTCGCCATTGGTTGGACCTGGTGCGTTTCGCGGAAACGAATTCGTTTGAACGTGACGGCCCCAAAGAGAACGCTTGGAAGTTCCGCGATTACGTGATTCGATCGTTCAATAACGACAAACCGTACGATCAATTCATCCGCGAACAGTTGGCCGGCGACGAGTTGGACGAAGTGACGCCCGAAACGTTGACGGCCACGGGGTTTTATCGTCTGGGGATCTGGGACGATGAACCGGCCGATCCGCTACAGGCCCGCTTCGACGGACTGGACGACATCATCTTGACCACCGGGCAAGTGTTCCTGGGTTTAACGATGAACTGTGCGCGCTGCCACGATCACAAAATTGATCCGATCACTCAAAAGGATTACTACAGTCTGCTGTCGTTCTTCGAAGACGTGACGCCGTTCGCAGAACGCGGCGACGGAGCGTCGAACAACCAGATCGACGTCAGCAGCGAAGCGTTAAAGAAACAATACGCCGAAAACGATCAACAGCGACTGTCGTTGGAAAAGCAGTTACAGGAAATCGAGCAAATCGGGATCGCCAAAATGTCGGCGCCGGATCAGCGCGCGACCGAAGGCAACAAGCGGGACCGCAAACAAGTTCTGGACGAAAAATTAAAGGACAACCTGGACGCCGAACAATGGGAACTCTATCGCACCCTTGAGCGACAACTGAAACAGAATGCGGCCGAATTGAAAGCACTGCCCGATCGCGAGCAGGTGATGGGATTGGCGATGTACCGTAAAGTCGACAAACCGACTTATGTTCTGTACCGGGGCAGCCCGCAATCACCCAGTGATGAAGTTTCACCGGCGTTTCCATCTCTGTTCCATTCGCCGGCGCCGAAGCTTCCCGAGTCGGTTTCGACAAACACCACGTCGACCGGTCGCCGTCGCGTATTGGCCGATTGGATCGCCAATGAAAATAATCGTTTAACCGCGCGGGTGATTGTCAATCGCGTTTGGCAGTTCCATTTCGGTCGTGGCATCGTTCGAAGCAGCAATAATTTTGGCCAGCTGGGGACGCCACCGACGCACCCCGAATTGTTGGACTATCTGGCGAACCGTTTCGTCGAAGGCGGATGGAGTCTGAAGACCTTGCATCGACTGATTTTGTCCAGTCGAACCTATCAGATGTCGTCTGCAGGTAATGAAAAATCGTTGGCAATTGATCCGGACAATAATCTGTTTTGGCGATTTGATCCGCGTCGATTAAGTGCCGAAGAGGTGCGGGATTCAATCCTTGCCGCCAACGGATCCTTGAATCGAAAAGTCTATGGACATAGTGTTTACCCGACGCTTTCACCCGAAGTCCTGGCGGGACAATCCAGACCCGGCAGTGGATGGGGAAACTCCAGTGAAAGTGATCAAAATCGACGCAGTGTTTATATCTACGTGAAACGGTCGTTGTTGACGCCGATGTTATCGGCGTTCGACTTTCCGGATCCCGACCAAACCTGTGAAGCGAGGTTCATGACGCTGCAACCGGCCCAGGCATTGTCGCTTCTTAACGGCGGATTCGCGGCTCAGCAGGCGGCGAAACTGGCCAAGGCCGTCGACGCGTACAACATCGACAACGATGATGTCGTTCGCCGCGTGATTGAATCGGTGCTTGCCAGAGAAGCGACCAGCGACGAAGTTGCCGACGGCGCAGCTTTGATAATGGGGCTGCAATCGAAACACGGTTTGGACGCCGAACAAGCGAAGAACCTGTATTGTTTGAGTGTGATGAATTGGAACGAATTCTTGTTTGTGGATTGATGGAATTGCAATGACGAATCAAAAACGAAACTTTTGTGGTCGCACTCGGCGCGAGTTCTTGTGGCAGACCGGCGGCGGATTCAGTGCGGCGGCACTCACGTCGATGCTTTCGGGCGACGGATTCTTGTCCGCGTCAGATTCTCTTGGCAGTGCAAATCCGTTGGCTGCCAAACCGCCCCATTTCGCGCCGAAAGCGAAAAGCGTGATCTTTCTGTTCATGTACGGCGGCCCCAGCCATATCGATACGTTTGATTACAAACCCAAAATGAAGGGCATGGATGGCAAGACCGTCGATGTCAAAACCTTCGGTCGTGGAGGACGTAAAACCGGCGGCCGTATCGTCGAACCACGTTGGGATTTTGCCAGACACGGTCAATGCGGAAAGTGGGTCAGTACACTGTTCCCGAATTTAGCAAACCATGTCGATGACATCGCATTCCTGCATTCGATGACCGCCGATTCACCGATTCACGGGTCGGCGATGCTGATGATGAACAGCGGTAAAATTCTGTCGGGAAGTCCCGCGTTGGGTTCTTGGGCCACCTACGGATTGGGATCGGTTAATGAAAACTTACCGGGCTATGTCGTGATGCTGGACCCCAAGGCCGGCCCGATCAGTGGCGCGAAAAACTGGAGCAGCGGATACATGCCGGCCACCTTTGCCGGAACGGTGTTTCGTTCCAAAGGAGCTCCGATCTTAAACCTGGATCGTCCTGAAGGGATGACTGAAGACGTGCAACGCGCAGTAATCGACTCGATTCAAGACGCCAACAAGCGGCACATGGCCCACCGCAGCGACAACGACGACTTGGCATCGCGAATCGCAAGCTACGAACTTGCATTCAAAATGCAGTCCGCCGCCCCGGAGGCCGTCGACTTGTCGGATGAAGACCAGAAAACTTTGTCGATGTACGGAATCGATCGGGATGAAACGAATGACTTTGGAACGCGATGTCTGATCGCCAGGCGATTGGTCGATCGCGGCGTGCGGTTTGTCCAACTCTACAGTGGCGGCGCCCACAATGACGACAACTGGGATGCGCACGGTGACTTGGAACTTAATCACAACCGACATGCCGGCCGAACAGATCTTCCCATCGCCGCATTGCTGACCGATCTCAAGCAACGTGGCATGCTGGATGAAACCCTGGTCGTCTGGGGCGGCGAATTCGGCCGACAACCAACCGCCGAATACGCCAAAGGTTCGGGACGCGACCATAACTCGTTTGGGTTCACGATGTGGATGGCCGGCGGCGGAATCAAAGGCGGCGTTTCGTTCGGGACCACCGATGAATTGGGTTCGGCGGCGGTCGAGAACCCTTTGCATGTCAAGAACTTGCACGCGACAACTTTGCACCTGATGGGTCTGGATCCCAACCAACTGTCGTATTTCTATGGCGGTTTGAATCAGAAACTTGTCGGCGTCGAGCATGTCGAACCGATCCACGAAATCATCGCCTGATGCGATCGTCCTTCCTCCCCCCTCCGCAAAATGCACCGATGAAGCTGGCCAAAATACTCTCGCTGATCGTTCTCTTGTTCGTGGCAATTGATGCGCGAGCCGCCAAGCCAAACGTACTGATCATCCTTGCCGATGACTGCACGCACAACGACCTTCCGGTGTACGGCGGCGAAAATGCCAAGACCCCGAATCTGGATCAACTTGCCAGCCAGGGCGTGACATTCAACCGAGCCTTCCTTGCCGAGGCGATGTGCCAACCGTGCCGCGCGGAATTGTATTCCGGTTTGTACCCGATGCGGAATGGATGTGCTTGGAATCATTCGTCCAGCCACAAGGACATCCGCAGCATGCCGCACTATTTGGGCGAAGCCGGCTATCGAGTCGGTTTGGCAGGCAAGGTTCACGTGTTGCCCGAACAGGCGTTTCCGTTTGAAAGCATCGGCGGATACGATAACAACTGCGTTCGCGATCCCACCAAAGAGCACGAAATCGCACCGGCAACGGAGTTTGTCTCGCGAAGTGACGATCCGTTTTGTTTGGTCGTCGCACTCGTCGAGCCCCATGTGCCATGGGTCATGGGGGACGCCAGTGCCTACCCGCCGCGGTCTCTGAAACTGCCACCAAACATTGCGGACACCCCTGAAACCAGACGTGCCTTCGGCAGATACCTGGCTGAAATCACTTACATGGATTCGCAAGTCGGTGAATTGATGGCGATGCTCGACGCATCGGGAAAAGCCGACAACACACTGGTTCTGTTTTCGTCCGAGCAGGGATCCCAATTCCCTGGCAATAAATGGACCAATTACAACACCGGCGTTCATACGGCAATGATTGCCCGCTTGCCCGGAATCACCGAACCGGGGCGACGAACCGACGCGATCGTTCAATATGCCGATGTGTTGCCAACGTTATTGGATTTGTCCGGTACCCAATATGAACCGGGCGCGTTTGACGGGACCAGCTTTGCGTCGGTTTTGCGCGGCACGACGGATGAGCATCGCAATTACGTTTACGGGGTCCATAACAATGTCCCCGAAGGTCCGCCGTATCCGATTCGTTCGATTTGCGATGGTCGTTATCACTACATCCGAAATCTTCAAAATCAGAATCTGTACATCGAAAAGCATCTGATGGGTATCCAGGGCGACGGAAAACTGAACAACCTGTATTGGCAAACCTGGGTCTTTGACTCGTTCGCCAATCCAGACGCCTATCGTTTGATCCAACGCTATCAATCGCGACCACCCGAGGAATTGTTCGATCTGGAAAATGACCCTTACGAGATGAACAATTTGGCCGGTAGTGCGAGCGTCGAAGCGATCCAAAAGGAATTGAGTCTGAAATTGGATCAGTGGTTGCAGTCGCAAGGTGACCCTGGAATCGATCAAGACACCCGCGAAGCGCTTCAAGCGGCTAAGAAAGGCGAGCATCTTTATCGTTCGCCAAGTCGATAAGCTTAACAGGTACTCTTGCTGATATTGAATCCTCCTCGCCGGAGTCTGCCCGTCTGATGAGCGACAGTTCGATCGAAGATGCACTGACAATCACGCTTGCCGACTATCGATTGACGCGTGGAGAAAAACGCGCGCTGTCCAAGGTGGTGGAAAAGGTCGGCAACGACGAACAACGATTGGCCTACGCTCGTCAATTTGCGTTCAACCTGGTCCGAGACCAACTTGGCGGCGCGAACGACAGCGATTTGGTCAACTGGTTAGAAGACGTCATCAAGGTTTTACAGCCGTCGCCCCAGAACACGTCCGACCAGGGACCTTCGGAAGCCTATTTCAGTCCCCACGACGGTTGTGTTGCCAAGATCATTCGGTTGTTTTCGACCGTCAAACGTTCGGTCGACGTGTGCGTGTTTACGATCACTGACGATCGAATCAAAGATGCCATTATCGCGGCTCATCGTCGCGGAATCGCCATTCGAATCATCTCGGACAATGACAAATCGACCGACTTGGGTTCCGACATCGATCAACTTGCACGCATCGGGATTCCGGTTCGTGTCGATCAGACCGAATACCATATGCATCACAAGTACGCGATCTACGACAACAAGGAATTGTTAACCGGCAGTTACAATTGGACCCGCAGCGCGGCAAATTACAACGAAGAAAACTTCATCGTTACCCGCGACGGGGCGTTGATAAATTCCTTCCGAAATGCTTTCGAAAAACTATGGCGCGATTTGGAAATCAAATGATTGCGGGTAGCGCCCGGGTTGTGCTGTGTCTTGTTCCTTGGGTTGCGGTCACAACGCTTCGCTAAATCCCTGACCCCAGGATCTGGTTATGAATGCCCCCTGAGCAAACCCATGCGCAACGGAATCCATCGATTCCGTTAGAGTCAGCAAATCTCAAATCTTGGAACCTGGAACTTGGAACTTG
>JAGQPO010000508.1 GCA_020426665.1 Planctomycetales bacterium | reverse complement strand
CAACTTACCCAACTTGGAACTTGGAACTTGGAACCTGGAACTTGGAACTTGGAACCTGGAACTTGGAACTTGGAACTTGGAACTTGGAACTTGGAACTTGGAACTTGGAACTTGGAACTTGGAACTTGGAACTTGGAACCTGGAACTTACAACCTAATTTCCGAAACTAAATAGACTTCGTTTTTGCCAACAACTTAACTCCAAGGATTCGGGACATTGTTCACAGACCAAGACGAACGTCGCTGGGATAAGAAAAAGAAACGCCCTCAATCGGCCGCGGAAATCCTGCAACGCCAGCCGCCATTTGATCTCGAGGCGGAAATGGGAGTCCTGGGCAGCATACTGCTGCTGCCTGAAGTCTGTGACGACACTGCATCATTGAAGGCGGATGACTTCTATGACGATGCCAACCGAGTCTTGTACTCGCACCTGCGCGAGATGTACGACAATGGCGAAAAAATTGACGTCATGTTGCTCGTTTCCCGATTAAAAACGGCTGGCGAATTCGAAAAGATCGGCGGCGCCGCTTACCTGGCAAAGTTATCCAATTCGGTCCCCAACGCGGCCCATGCCGTTTTTTACGCCGGGATCGTTTCCGAAAAGGCGGTGTATCGAAATCTGATCAACGCCAGTACCGAAATCCTGCGAGACGCTTACGACCAAGCCAGTGACGCTCGAGAGCTGTGCGCGCAAGCGGAACAAAAAGTGTTCTCGATCATGGACGGTCGATCGTCCAATTCTTTGCATTCGATGAACGATGTGCTTCACGCCGCAATGGATCGGATGGAAGCACGGCTTCGTGGCGAAGTCACCGAGGGGACGGTCGAAACCGGACTCGCCGATTACGACACGATGACCGGAGGGCTGCATAACGGAGAATTGATCATCTTGGCGGCCAGGCCGTCGATGGGAAAAACGGCGCTGGCCATGAATGTCGCTGAACATGCCGCCATCGAAATGCGTCAGCCGGTTTTGTTCGTCAGCTTGGAAATGTCTGGGATCGAACTCGCCGACCGAATGCTATGCTCACTGGCACGCGTCAACGGACACCGGTTGCGAAACGGAACCATCAGCGCCGACGACCAGACTCGATTGATCAACAAGGCCAACGAAATCAGTACCGCACCGTTCTTCGTCGACGATTCCCCCAGTCGAACCGTCAGCGAGATTGCCGCTGCGGCCAGGCGGATCAAGCGTCGCCACGGCAATCTGGGTTTGATCGTGATTGATTACTTGCAGTTAATCGAACCCGACAACTCGCGTGATCCACGACAGGAACAGGTGGCAAAGATCGCGCGACGATTAAAGGGAATGGCACGGGAGTTAGAGGTCCCGATGTTGTGCCTGTCCCAACTCAATCGTCAAGCCGAAGACAGTAAAGACCATCGCCCCAAACTGAGTCACCTCAGAGAATCGGGGGCAATCGAGCAAGACGCCGACGTGGTCATGTTCGTCCACCGCGAGGAGTACTATCACCGCGGTGAAGAGCGGGCCCAGTATGCCGGGCAAGCCGAGATCATTATCGCCAAGCAGCGGAACGGTCCGGTCGGCGATGTCCAGTTAACCTGGGAGTCTGACTTTACAAGGTTCAGCAATCGTGCACCCGAGCGGCACGATGAATTCAGCGACTATGCCGAATTCACCGCGCCGGGTGGCTTCTAAAGGCTGGCTTCTAACTTGATTAATTTGTGTCCGGGTCGGCGCGAAGCGTAAAGAATCCGAAATGGATTCCGTCGGGTTCGTCGTAACCGAACATCCCGGTCGGTGCGAAATACTTTTCAAACTCCGAAAACGGCGGCAATTCGTTTTTATCCAGTAGTTCTGAAAACTTCCGCGCGACAATGTTGTTCTCGCCCGCTTGGCGAATGAACCTGCGTGAGTTTTCATCCTTGGCCAAATCGTAGATGACTTTCAAACCTTGCGCCCCGTCGATATAGGAAAACAAAAAAGGTTCGTCGCCCGCCAACTTTCCACCGAGTTCGCTGACGACCAGATCATACTCGGGCAATTCAACCAGACGTGGCAGGTTGCCGGCGAGCGCAAGTGCGGCCTTTTCCAAGAACGCGACGCTGTCGGAATAGATCAACCACTTATCCAGAATCACAAAGCTGGGTTCTGGACGCCGCATGTTTTCAGGAAAATTCGCTCCCGGGCCGCGCAACCGATAGACGACATGGCCGCTGATCGAATCAATCGTCAATTGGTTAGGCATCCGATCGCGAATTTGCGCGATCGTGGACTTGGTCTTGATGGGATCTTTTAATTCCAACGCAAAGACGGTCACACCACTGTTGAACCGGGTCGGCGGTTCCATCCACGTGACTCTCAAGATTCGCCCGGTCAGGTTGGTCAAGAACTCCTCCTTCAACTTGATTCCCAACCGTGTTTCCAGCGGCGTTTCGACGAGCCGCTTCAGTGATTCTTCGCCTTGAAACTTATCGATGACTTTACCGACGTTCTCGTAGGCCTTTTCGATGTCCCAATTGATCGACGTGTATCCGGCGACCGAACCGGGCACCCAATTCGGCGGTGTCGTGTCGCCTTTCTCTGGTCTCAGCACTCCCAGAACGCCATCGCGCGGAGGATCGATCTTGATGTGGTAATGTGCGATCCCTTCAAAGATTTCGCCGCCGGTAAACGAGCTGCCGCCGATCCCGCCGATTCGCGATGCGCCCATGTCTTGGATGACCGGCCACACGAACCCTGCTGTCATTGATCCGCTGCGTTTAATGACACGATCGATGATCGCATGGGGGTCGACAAAGAAAGTGAGTTGCGGACGAGTTTCCTCGGCGCCGACGCAACGAGAGATAATCGTTCCGAACTTCGCGTTGTCGGCCAAAGTCGGCTCTTCACTTTTTTCCAACCAATGATTCAGGACGTCTTGGGCCGTCGAATTTCCGACACCAATGACCAGCGTCCCATCCTTTTTGAAATACTCAATGGGTTGTTGGCCGGGGCGTCCCGGCAATAGTCGCGTGACTTCCGTTTTTTCAATTTCCCTCATTCGGCGAACGTATCCGCCGTTGACGACCTGCTGTTCGAACCGCTGTACGATCGACATCAACTGGTCAATGTTCTTTCCGGCGTCAATGATCAATGTTCCGCCAAACGAGTATTGCTCGCGCCGCTTTTCTCGGTCCTCCCGACGTGCCGCATCCTCGTCGCTCTCGTCTTCCCTGCCGGCAATCTGGACTCTCGGTTTTTCATCTTCCTCCAGCGGCTTGACCGGGTGGACGGCAATGGCGACTTGGCCGTGTGGGATTGCCAACAACTCGTCCAAGTTGACCCCGACCTGTTCACTGATCATTTCAAACAGGTCTCGCGCCGTCGCGTAGAATTGATCGGCAAACGGCCGCATTTTTGGGTCGTTGATCATCTGTCCAATCGAAGATTTCTCCATCTGACTGCGCAAATCTTCGGCGCTGTCTAAGCGGACGTAAACCAACGTGTCGCTGGGCAATAACCGTGGAGCCCCCGGAACCGAACTTTCGTCGGTCTTGGATTCGCCGGCGCTAAACGCTGGACGGGCTGCCATAACAAAAGTGAAACAAACCATTGCGATCGCGGTCGCAAAGGGTCGCAACCGGAAGCGTGTTGGGGAGATCGACATTGAATTCGTCGTGATTGAGGGAGGGAAAGACAGGGATTGAAGCAGCCAAAACGACAGACTTCCGCCCAATGCCCCACCGTTTTGGCGTTCCCAGACGAGGAGGCAAATAGGAGGCGTCTTGCATTAAAACGGCCGAACATGACGCTTGATTCGATTTTCGGGGTAAAATCTTGGCCGAACTTGATCGAAGTGTACTCGGCCCATACCGAAACGTTGGAGGGCGCCTGCGGTTAAACTAACGTATCAGAGCATCCATTTTGATCGCAAACGATTCGATCGTTGTCCTCTCCCTTCTTTAAGGCCCTGTCATGATCTCCTTGACCCAAATGGGATCCGTTCGTCGTTCATTTTGGGCAGCCAGTTTTGCAACCCTATTTGCAATCAACTGCAGTTTCTCCCATGGCCAGCAGGCAACCGGGACGGCCACAGGGACTGGTGACACCGGCGGGGGCACCCAATTCCAACCTGAAGGTCCGGATTTATCGGCGTTTTCCGGCATCGACCGTGGTGAATCCGTCGGAACGGCGTCAACCCAAGGCTTTGGCTTGACCGCGGAGTCCACCGGTGGCGTAACCGGAGCCGGCCGCACGGGCGGAGGAGGAGGTGGCGGATTTGGTGGAGGCGGACTTGGCGGGCTGTTCGGTGCACTGGGAAGCGCATTCGGCGGACAAAGTGCATCTTCACAAAAACCGACCATCCGAGTTCGTCTGCGATCCGCCGTCGATGTCGCTCCGCTTGCAGCGGAGCAAGTTCAATTCTCCGCTCGCCGCGCCCTGAGTGTCACACCGCGCAGCGGAATGCGTGGCGTGAACGTTGTGATGGATGGCCGCACCGCGATCCTTCAGGGTGTCGTCGGCAGCGAAAAGGACCGACGGATGAGCGAGTTGTTGATCCGACTTGAACCTGGCGTCAGCCGCGTCGACAATCAAGTGGTCGTGGAAAACTGATTCAAGCGCCAACCAGCTTTTCGGCTTCAACCGTGGGCTCGTCGGCGCCAACCGGCGCGACGCGGCGAATCCAAACGGCGCGCACAAAGATCCAACCCGCTTGAATGACGACGGCAAACACGACCGTCGCTGTGCCGATTGGGGTCTGCGCATCTGTTGGGCTCCAGCTCTTCAAGAAAATCGTCAGGAAACACCCCACCGCCATCAACAACGATGCTGCACTGATCAACCACAGGGATCGAAGATCAGCACGATTGGAAAGCACCAATAAGAAGATCGCGGTCAGTGACAGTGCTGCTCCGCTGACCACGATACTTTCGATATCGTACACGGCCACAGCGGCTGCCAGCGGGGACCCGATCAAAACAATCACGGCCAAAGCGATGGAGTAATTGATTCGTCGCATCCCGCCATCAACGGGCATCTGCGGAGGCGTCCCCAAATCGCACTGGGGGGCCGCGTAAGGATTGATCGGATCTGTCATCGTCATTGACTCGAAATGCATGCGCTGATCGTGTTTTTTTTTGCGTGAGCCCCTCGCGCTCTATTCCAATTCGAATTTACGGCAGCGAAACCCTAATTCTCGGTTGGCACGATGCCCTCGTGGTGCGCCAAATTTTGATTCGAGAGTACGAAGGACTTCTAGTCCGTCGCCCACGCACGCTACGAATAACGTTACAAACTATAAACATTCCCAGACGCGTCAATTTCCCCCGATCGGAGAAACCGATGACTGATGCATCGCCGTACCGTCAATTGTTTGTCCTTGTTTTTGCACTGGTCGCAACGTTCACATTGCCACATCTCCAGTCGGCCGCGTATGGGCAAGATGAAGTTCCGATCGTGTACCGTGTCCCCAAACAACCTCTGCTGGCGGCGACAAACCGATTGGTCCAGGCGATGGAGTTTGCCGGCGCCCCGTTGTCGGCGCAAGTCAATGCCGCGCTCGAATCGGCGGCCAAATTGCCGAAAGACGCCGATGTCTCGTTGGCCATCCAGCAAGCACTGGACCCACTTTGCTTGGCAACCGTTCACATCAACGCCGAAAGTCGCGTCAAGGTTGGCGAAGGCCCGGTCGCAAAACAACTGATGCAACAGGGTTGGCGAGCCTTTTTGGTAAAAGTACATAACGAAGCGGGTATCACACCGGAATTGGTGGTCGACAGCCCCAATGCCGCGCCGGTCTATCAACGGGGCCAAGGGGCACGCCAGAAACCGCGCACCGATGAAGACCTGGTCGATCTTGATCAGTCGGAGCGCCGATGGTTGGACCTGTCGATGCTGACCCGACAACCGTTGAAGAAGCGACTGAGTGGATTGAACCTTGAATACCGCGTTGTGATGCTGGGCAGTCGGGACGC
>JAGQPO010000507.1 GCA_020426665.1 Planctomycetales bacterium | reverse complement strand
GGAACTTGGAACCTGGAACTTGGAACTTGGAACTTGGAACTTGGAACTTGGAACTATTCTGAGAGAAATGCGGCGATGGCGCAGGCGGCCGTTTCGATTCGGTAAATTCTCTTTCCAAGTCCGACGGGAGCGAACCCCATGTCCTTCGCCAGGTTAACTTCGTCGTCTGTGAATCCGCCTTCGGGGCCAATCAGAACGGTCGCTTGTTGATCGGGCGCGCGATTCGCGGTGACCGAATCAAGCAATTGGCCGTCTGGGTGGGCGATCCATCGGGCTCCTTCGAGGGGCCTGCAAACGAACTCGTCGAAGTTGACCGGCCGGTCGATTGCCATCAGGTGATTTCGTTCGCATTGTTTGCACGATTCGATCACGATTCGTCGCATTTTGGTCAGCAATGCGTCGGTCGGTGGACGCTGGGTCCTGTCGCAGGTGATCGGCGTGATTCGATGAACTCCCAGTTCGGTCAATCTCTCGATCATTTCTTTCGCCCGTTCCGGTTTGGGAAAGGCGATTCCAAAGTGGGAGCGGCACGCCGGTTCGCGATCGATTGCTTGGGGGGGCGAGGCAAACACTGCGCAGTGGCGTTTGTCGATCGAGTGGACAGTCGCATCGGCCTGGTTCCCGCATCCGTCAAACAGCTGGATCGAATCGCCGATCTGGGCGCGCATCACGCGTGCGGCATGGCCGGCTTCCTCGTCACTCAGTTGGATCAGGCCGCCGGCGGGCGACAATTCGGGTGCATAATAGCGGCGTGTCATGCGGAGACATTGTTGCCTAGGGGATGATCGTTGGTTCGCTACTTGAATCGATAGATCGCTTCAGAGGTGCGTACGATCAACGAGTTGTCGACAACAGCGGGGCTGGCCATGATTTGGCCGTCCAGTTGGTTTTCGGCCAGCACTTCGCTGTCGCGCCCGGCACTGATAACGGTCACGGTTCCTTCGTGTGATCCCAGGTAGATGCGGTCACCGACCATCAACGGCGATGCACTGTATTTGCCACCGATGCGGTTTTTCCAAACCTCCTCGCCCGTCTGGGCTTCGAAGCAGCTCGCGATTCCGTTGTCTTCCATCACGTAGATCAAGCCGTCGTGAATGATCGGAGACGGCTTGGCCGGGATTCCTTTCAATACAGTCCATTGCACATGCGTATCGGTCACGTCACCACTGCCGTCGACCTTCACGGCCCAGAGTTGTGGTTTACCAAACCCCGTCGCAAAGTAAACAACACCGTCGGCGTAGACAGGGCGCGGGACAACAGAGAACCCTTTGCCGTGTCGCACCTTCCAAATCTCGTTTCCGGTTTCTGAATCATAGGCGACCATCCACTGGGATCCCATGCAAATCAGTTGTTCTCGGCCGAGTCGATCAGTGATTTTGATGGGCGTGCAATACGATTTTTTTTGATCGCCGGTCGGTGCGTCCATCTCGGGCCGGTCGGTTTCCCAAAGTGTTTCGCCCGTCGACTTATTCAGCGCGGCGACGTATTGTCGTTCCATACCGTCTTGGATCAAAATCAATCGCGGGCCGTCGATGAAGGGCGAACTTCCGGGGCCTACCGCGTGGTCCAGCGGCAGCCGACGCTGCCACTGAATTTGGCGACTTTCTCGATCGACACAGAACGTTCCATAGGTTCCGAAGTGGCAGTAAATATTCGGGCCATCGATGACCGGCGTGGGTGATGCGTAGCTGTTAAGAGAATGGATCGGGTCGGGGGTTTCGATCTCACCCAGATCAATCGTCGACAGCAACTTGCCCGATTCAAAATCCAGCGCGAGCAATTTCAGCTGAATGGTTTTTGCGACCGCCAGTTGATTGAATTTCTTCTCTTCGATGCCGGCTTCTCGCAGCAGTTTGATTCGTTCTTCTTCGGTGGGGAACACTTCGACCGCTGTCGTTGCCCAGATGACACCGTCCGCGACGACTGGCGAAGACCATGCTTTTCCGGGCAGGTTCGTTTTCCATACCAGATTTTCTTTTTCGCCAAATTTCAACGGCACGGATTGATCGAAAACGATCCCATCGCCGTTTGGGCCGCGGAATTGCGGCCATGGGGAGACGGCAAGCACGGCAGGGGCAACGGCCAGGCAGATGGCTGCGAAAAAGCTGGTTCGAACGAGCATGGGTAGGCTTCAGGTAGGGTGGGACGATCGCTGGACGGCAATTATAGCTAACCGGCTGCCCCGCCGGGAGCGTCTTGGTGTTCCCGCGGGAATCGCCTCCCCGGCCAGCTGGGCAGCTGGGCAGCTTTTCGTTTTTCACGAGCCCCGAACGCGTCAGTTATGAAATTGCGATTTTGCCCGGCGCATTAGTCAATCACAACCCGAACGCGTGAGCGAGGGACCAGCCACCACCGGACTTCCCTCGCTGACGCATTCGGGTTGTGATTGGACTTCCCTCGCTGACGCATTCGG
>JAGQPO010000506.1 GCA_020426665.1 Planctomycetales bacterium | reverse complement strand
TCCCCGTCGGTCCGGTTGCCAACGTGAACGACGCCCCGACCGGTTCGGTTGTCATCAGCGGCATTGCCACCGAAGGTGAAGTGCTCACTGCCGACGTCAGTGGCATCGCCGACGCCGATGGATTGGGAACGTTCAGCTACCTGTGGAGCACCGGTGCGACCACCGCATCGATCACTCTCGGTAACGGTGACGTCGGGCAAAACATCAGCGTCGCAGTCAGCTACACCGACGGCCACGGAACGCTGGAATCATTGACCAGCGCCTCAGTCGGTCCGGTTGCCAACGTCAATGACATACCAGTCGGTCAACCGACTATCTCGGGTACAGCACAAAACGGCCATCTCCTTTCATCCAACACGAACGGAATCAGTGACGCCGATGGCATTGGACCCTTCGCTTACCAATGGATGCGTGCCGGCATTGTGATTGCGGGAGCAACGGGCAACACATATCAGATTGTAACTGAAGATGTCGGATTCCAGATCAGTGTGCAGGTCAGTTACACCGATGGTCACGGTACCGTCGAAGGACCACTTGTCAGCGTGCCGACAGCCGTTGTAACGGAAGCACCAACAAATGAAACGAAGTTCTATGTAGTCGACGGTTCCAATCGCAGATCATTCCAGTATGGCGCCGACGGAAACCTTCTCCATGATAGTCAATTGAGCACCAATGACGAAAAGCCGCGCGGTGTCGCATCCAATCCCGAAGGCACGATCTTGTGGGTCGTTGACGGCGATGGAATGGTCTTTGTGTACGACGACGACAGCGATCAACCGTCGTCTTGGAAGATGAAAGACGTTGACAAACCCGAGGGGATCGCCGTTCACGGTGATGACCTGTGGGTCGTTGATCGCGAGACCGACCGTTTACTGTTCTTTGCCGGCGGAGCGCTCTTGCGATCCGGCAGAACCGAAGCGACATCAAGTTTCCGACTGAGACGCGACAATCGGAATCCGATGGGATTGGCGACTGATGGAACACACTTGTGGGTCGTTAACGACACACAAGCGGTGGACAAGGTTTTCCGATACGCCATCGACGGAACGCCCGAAGGTAGCTGGACTATCGACGCATTGAACAGCAAGCCAACCGGGTTAACCATTGACCCAAGCAATGTCAGTCATGTTTGGATTGTCGACTCTCGAAGTGACGCGGTCTATCAATACGACAACGCAGCCGCTCGTATCGACGGCGAGCAGTTGGCTGATGCTACTTTCCAGCTCGCAGAGTCGAATCTGAATCCGCAAGGGATCGCTGACCCACCGGTGGTGTCGATGGATGGAGAGAATTCGGCATGGACACGACTCGACAGATCGTCGCAAGGGTCCGCTCAAAGCTGGAATAACTTGGTCAACCCGCTCGACGCGAACGATGACGGCCAAGTGACGACACTCGATGCATTGACGGTGATCAATCAGTTGAGCCGCGGCAGCGAAACCCTGGTTTCAGATCTTGACGATGATGCTCCCTTTGTTGACGTTTCCGCTGATGGTCGTGTCACCGCCCTGGATGCGTTGATGATCATCAATGGATTGGGCCGATTAAGTTCCGATGATGCCGCCGAGCACACCGATACCGCGGTCACCCAACTTCTTGGAGATGACGACGACGAACGGGAATCGCTTTTCGGTGACGACTTTGATGACATCGTCGCCGATGTAGCGCGAAGCACCAAGTCGTAAAGAGCGTTTGCGACCGTAGACGGGCACCGGACAAGCCGGCAGCCACCGAACAATGTTTGGTGACTGTCGGCTTTGCTTTGCGCGAGCAATGTGTGTCGTTGATTGCTCCGCAATCAAAGCGATTGATCGCTGAGCGATCAACGACAATCCCCCGAGCATTTCCAAAATGGCTTGGAATATCGCCGCAATGATTCACCGCCTCTCCGAGGCCGCTTTGTTTAAAGCTGTCCGTTTGCGTGAGGCATTGACTTTTCGTATCCCGAACGCGTTAGCGAGGGACCAGTCAATACCGGTTTTCCCTCGCCAACGCGTTCGGGTTGTGAAAAATGAGCAACTTCAACAGCCGGTTTGGCCGACCTCGGAGAGTTCAGAGGCAGACGACGAAAGTTTCGAAAACCCTCTTGAGTAAAATTGAGGCGGATCATTCGCAGCTCCTCCCCGCTGCTGATTTAGAGCGGTCGTACCCGATAACGATCAAGCAGACGGCGTGATGCGGGTTTACAATGTGATGGAATAACCTATCAACGACATAGCCTGTATGGACCAACGCAGGTCAATTCGCTTCACAAACGTAGCCTTCTGTTGGATATGAAAACTCTCTGCGACAGCCCCGGCTGGATGCTTTCTTTGGCACTCATATTCTTTGCGCATCGCGGCATTTCCGTTGCCGGCGATTTCGCTCCGCAAAATACACAAGCCGCTGGACAAGAACCGCTCGAGGCCCAGGAAGCGGCCAAACGGCTGCATGTGCCTCCAGGGTTTCAAATCACCCTGGCCGCATCCGAACCCGACGTGCGGCAACCCATTGCCATTGCGTTGGACGACCGGGGAAGGTTGTGGGTTGCGGAAAGCTATTCGTATGACGGAAGTACATTTACAGATGAACGCCACGACAGAATCCTGATTTTCGAAGACTCGACCGGCGACGGCATTTTGGACCGTCGCACCGTCTTTTGTGATGGCCTGACACATCTGACCGGCCTGGAAATTGGATTCGGAGGCGTCTGGATAACCGCTCCGCCGAACCTGGCCTTTCTTCCCGACCGAAATCATGATGATCGGGCCGATGGTGATCCGATCGTTCATTTGGATGGCTGGTCACTCAAAGCAGAACACAACAGCGTCAATGGACTGACCTGGGGGCCTGACGGTTGGTTGTATGGCCGCCATGGAATCAAACAACCTTCATTGGTAGGCCGGCCCGGCGTCAAACTCCAGCAGCGCATTGAACTAAGCTGCTGCATTTGGCGCTATCACCCAACCGGAATGACGTTTGAGGTCGTTGCCGATGGGACGATCAATCCGTGGGGACTGGATTTTGACGATCATGGTCAAGGTTTTCTTACCACAAGTGTCGTTGAACACCTTTGGCACTTGGTACCAGGCGCGCATTACGAACGATGGAAAGACCGAGGAGTCAACCCGAACCCGTTTGCCTATGAAGCCATGTCCGCGACCAGCGACCATCTGCATTGGGGATCCGGTGGCAAGGGTACGAGTGGCAAGGGTACGGGGACTTCGGCACCAGAAACATGGGACAAGGCGGGACGAATGGCAGAGGGCAATCAGCACTCCGGTGGCGGGCACTCACATTGTGACGCAATGATCTACCTGGGCGGTCGGTGGCCCGACGAGTTTCGCGGATCTCTGTTTACCAGCAACATTCATGGCCGGCGTATCAATCAAGACCGATTACTGCGTGCCGGAGGACCGTTCCGAGGTGTTCATGCCGAAGATTTTTTGGTCGCGGATGATCCTTGGTTTCGCGCCGTTTCCTTGGAATACGGACCAGACGGCGACGTCTACATGACCGATTGGTCGGACAACGGGGAATGTCATGATCGGGACGGAGTCCATCGGACAAGCGGGCGCATTTACAAGATCACGTGGGGTCGGCCCCGTCGCGTTGAAGTGAACCTGGGCGACGCAACATCCGAACAATTGGTGGAGTACCAGTTCCACGAGAACGATTGGTTTGTTCGGCACGCCCGACGCTTGCTGCAGGAGCGCGCGGCATCGGGAGTCGACCTTTCCAGGGCTCGTGAGCGGCTTTTCACGACGTTTGATTCAGAACGCAGCGTACCACACAAGTTGCGTGCAATGTGGGCCTTGTATGGCTGCGGGGGTCTGAGCGATCAGTGGCTGGTTGATCAATTTGATCATCCGAGTGAGCATGTGCGTGCCTGGGCGGTGCGATTGTCGGTGGACCAGGGTGAACCAAGTGCGGCCGTGCTCTCAAAGCTCTCCGAGTTGGCTTCGATAGAAACGTCGTGGCTGGTGCAGATGTCGATTGCATCAGCACTTTCGCGGATCACTCCCACACAACGTTGGCCGGTCGTGGTCCAACTTGCGACTCACGTCGATTTGGCTGGCGCACCCAATTTGGAGCGGATGGTTTGGTATGCGATGGAACCAGCGGTTGCCGCGATACCGTCCACGGCATTGCCATTGGCTTCGCAGTTTTCGCCGAAACTACGTCGCTGGGTTGCTCGGCGTATCACGGAGGGTTCCGAATCGAACCTTTTTGCGATGTTTGAGAATTTGAAAGGCAACTCCGATCGGACCGACGTGACGCTTGACCTGTTGCTTGGAATGAACGATGGTCTGTCCCAGATTAGAACGGAACAAATGCCGAAACTTGCTGATCAGGTGATCAATCAGCT
>JAGQPO010000505.1 GCA_020426665.1 Planctomycetales bacterium | reverse complement strand
GCGGCGTCCCAGTCCGCCCCGCGGGGCGCGTGATCGCGACCCTGCAGGTAGTCGAACGTCGTCTGGTCGGGCGCGATCATTCCGGCACGTGCGCCGGCTTCGATGGACATGTTGCAAACCGTCATGCGTTCTTCCATCGACAGATTGCGCACGCAGTCGCCGGTGTATTCAAGAACATACCCGGTGCCGCCGGCGGTGCCGATTTGTCCGATCAAGTACAAAATCATGTCCTTGGCCGTGACACCCTTCGGCAAGGCACCGTCGACGCGCAATTCAAACGTCTTGGGTTTGAATTGCAACAGAGTCTGTGTCGCTAAGACATGTTCGACTTCGCTGGTTCCGATTCCGAAGGCCAAGGCGCCGAACGCGCCGTGGGTTGCCGTGTGGCTGTCTCCGCAAACAATCGTCATCCCCGGCTGTGTGTAGCCGTTTTCCGGACCGATCACGTGCACAATACCTTGGCGAACGTCCCCGATATCGAACAGTTGGACTCCGAATTCGGCACAATTGGTTCGCAGCGTTTCAATTTGTTTGCGACTGATCGGATCGGCGATCGGCAGCGATCGGTCGCTTGTCGGGACGTTGTGGTCCGGAGTTGCCAAGGTGCGCTCGGGCCGCCGGACGGTCCGCCCGTTGATCCGCAACCCTTCGAATGCCTGTGGGCTGGTGACTTCGTGAACCAGGTGTAGATCGATGTACAAAATCGCCGGGCCGGATTCCGGTTGGTGGACAACGTGTTGGTCCCAGATTTTGTCTAGCAAGGTCCGCGGGGCGGACGTGTTGGCATCGGTCATTGGTAGCGGGGGTGGTGCGGAAAAGGGGTGAAATTGAAGCCTAAACTTTCGGTGGAAAACCCTGAATTGTCAATGAGCGACCGGCCCGAATCAAAGTTCGCATGAAACCGCGGACACAAAGCCGGAAAAAACGTCCACATTCTTCCGCTGCTCAGGCCGCGTAGATGCCCGTTGGGAAAATGCGAGGGCAAATCCGACGGACCTGGGCGAAGGGCGTATCTGAAATGATCCTGTCAATCTTTGTGCGAGCTTGGTTTCCTCGGTTGGCCGTTTTTGGGGTCCAACGGCAACGGCAATGTTGAATTGCCGTGAACCTGCAGACGGCCGGCCGTGTCGCGTTGCTGTCGGAATCTTGCGTCCCGGGTCTTTTCTTGCTTCTGAAACAACAATGAGTCTCTCCGCACTGAATCCGCTCGGATGGAAACCCTGCTTCGAACTCCAGCTGACGTCGGCGGAAATGGACGAATTGATGGTCGTGCGGATCGGCGCCCACTTCGGCAGCCAAGTCTTGTACATGACGGACGGCCTGGAGCTTTCGGTGCCGACGAGTTTGACCGAATCATGCGGTGAGTTGGCTGTCGGAGATTGGTTGCTGGTCGATCCCGAAACGCATCGCGGCGTGCGGCGTCTGGAGCGTGAATCGTTGATCAAACGCAAGGCGGCCGGACAAAGGTCCCAAACACAGTGGATCGCCGCAAATGTCGACACGCTTTTTATTGTTAGTTCGTGCAATCACGATTTTAATCTCAGCCGACTGGAACGTTATCTGGCCGTCGCCAACGAGGCGTGCGTGAATCCCGTTGTCGTACTGACCAAGTCCGACCTGTGTGATGATCCCCATTCATTGCAACAACAAGCATCGCGGCTGATGGCCGGGTTGCTGGTCGAGTTCATTGATGCGCGAGATTCATCGCAGGCAGCATCGCTCGCCATCTGGTGCGGCCAAGGGCAAACGGTTGGATTGGTCGGTTCATCGGGTGTCGGCAAATCCACACTGGCGACATCGCTTGGTGCCGGCCCTTTGGAAACACAGCCGATTCGCGAAGACGACTCCAAAGGACGCCACACGACAACGACGCGTTCGATTCATCGGCTAGACGCCGGTGGCGTGTTGATCGATACACCTGGAATGCGTGAATTGCAATTGGCCGAGTGTGAACAGGGCGTTGATGAGGTCTTTGAAGAGATTGTATTACTTGCACAGTCATGTCATTTTCGCGACTGCAAACATCAATACGAACCGGGGTGCGCGATCCAGGATGCGATCGACCAGGGGCGGCTTGATCCGCGCCGGCTGTCCAGTTACCGCAAGCTGCAATCCGAACAGGCACGAAATACACAATCGCTTCGCGAGCAACGTCATCAATCTCGCAAGCGGGGGCGGTTCTTTAAGTCCGTCCTCGCGGAAAAACGCCAACGACACGGGAACGACCGCTAGGCGGCTTCCGCACCGAACGCTCTGTACCGAACGCTCTGTACCGAACGACGTGCCGGCCACCGGTTGGGTGATCGCAGCCGGCATGCTAAAAAGTCGGCTGGTCCGTTTTTTGGCATTTCTCCACAAGAGTAGTTCGATGCAGCAACGTAGACTTGGACGCAGCGGAATCGTGGTCAGTGATATTTGCATGGGCACCATGACGTTCGGGTTGCAGTGCGACGAAAATTTAAGCCATCGCATTTGCGACACCGCATTCGATGCCGGGATCGACTTCTTTGACGCTGCAGAGATTTATCCTGTGCCGCCGTCGGCCGAACGCGTGGGATTGACGGAGCAGATCGTGGGCCGTTGGATGAAGACCAAACCGCGCGAGTCGGTGATTGTGGCGACGAAAGTGACGGGGCCCGGGCACGGTTGGTTCACTCCACCGGTTCGACATGGAAAAACCGCACTGGATCGGACTCAAATCGTCAGGGCTTGCGAAGATTCGTTGCGACGATTGGATACCGATTACATTGATCTGTACCAAACGCATTGGCCCGATCACGGGATGCCCTACGAAGAGGTGTTGGGCGTTCTGACGGAGCTTCGCGATGAAGGAAAGGTTCGCGTGATCGGCGCCAGTAACGAGACGTGCTGGGGAATGATGAAGGCGTGCTGGGCGGCGGACAGCTACGACGTGGACCGCTATGAAACGGTTCAAAACAACTTCAGTCTGATCAATCGACGCTGCGAAAGTGAACTCGCACAAGTTTGTCGACGTGAAGGCATTTCGTTGTTGCCCTATTCGCCATTGGGTGGAGGCGTGTTGACGGGGAAGTACCAGGACGGTCCGCCGCCGGGAGCTCGTTTTACCGACTATTTGACCGGCGGAGGTGAGCGGCAAAAACGCATGGCAATGCGTTTCGTCAACGAGCGAACCTTGGAAACAACCCGCCGATTAACCGCAATCGCCCAAGACATCGGCACCTCCGTTACCGCATTATCGGTGGCTTGGAGCCGACAGCATGATTTCGTCGCTTCGACCATTATCGGTGCCACGACGGTTGAACAGCTGAATGAATCTCTGGATGCACGCGACCTGGTCCTGTCCGATGAAACGTTGGCGCGAATCGACGAAATCGATTTCGAGATCCCAACGCCGATGACCGAAGACGGTTTGCGTCGGCTTTGATGCGTCACATCTGGAATTCGCCATAGGTCCATTGGACCGTGGTTGGCGGGTGCAGCACGGTTTGCCCGATGCCCTGGTTGGCGAATTCACCGTCGACTTTGAAGGTCCAACCTTTGTCGGCTTCCATTTTCGTATTGCCGATCGATTGAACAAACGCGGTGGTGCCGCTGCCGGAAAGTTCGATCGCAATTTGGTCGACCGAACGCATGACCGATTCTAGCGTCGCGCCATCGGCGACCCCGGGCACCTGAACCGAAGTGCTTGTTCCGTCAGAATTGAATTCCAACGTTACCACGCCAACGGGCGCGCCGGCGACGGGTGGTGGCGGGGTTGATTCACATCCCACGCTTATCGCGAACACCACAACCGTCGGTGCCAGTATCGTCAAGACTTGGAAATCGCGTCGCACATTCGGATCCGTTTGATGGGGGGTAACAATTGCCCATGCCCATCATAGCGGAAGCACCAGCAATGGTCTTCCGCCGAGCCAAAAGATGCAACACGCACTGTTGCGACGTGCGCTTGTTATGACGCGTTCAGTTGCGGCTGACGCTGCTGCCGTCGGCAAGCGTTGACATATAGTCAGGCATCAACCCGACGTAGCAATTGCAATGTTGGCAGACACTGATTTTTGCCGATGTTGCAACGCCGCAGCGAGAACACAGTCTTGTCGTTGGATCCTTGGTGGGCATTGGGGGTGGTGCCGGGGCATCACCCAGAATGCGACAAACGGCCGTATCGGTGACCGTTTCACGAACCTCGTATCCGAACACAAATTTTTCGCTACACCGTGGGCAGCGGACCGTTTTTCCGATCAGGTCCACGCCGCCACGCAGCTTGTGCCCACGCGGGCATCTGCAGGTGATTCGATCGTTTTCTTGGTTTTTCATTTGATTATTCCCCGCGTAAATTGTGGGACTCCATTCACACCCTTTTCAACCCCGGCCTCTGAGGCGGGTTTCGACAGAATTATGGGCGCCGGTCAATTCGTATCGGACTGGCTTTGTATCGACATCCAACGTCCCTCGTCACCCTTTTCTTTGCGCTGCTACACTGTTGGTAACTATCCTGCCATTGCACTCGTCTGAGTCCCGTGATGAAGTCCCGAAATACCGCCAAATCGATTGTTTTTGCCGTGGCCGGATTGCTAACCGCTGGTGCACCGTTCTTCAGTGCCCGCGGCGAGGACAAACGTGCGCCGGCACCGAAGTTTTCGGCGAATTCCACCAAGGGCATTTTTTTTGATTCGGTCAAGGATGCGGTTCGCGGCGAGCGCCCGACACTGCAATCGTTGCGAAAGAAGACACCCGTTCAGGTCGCGACCACCGACGCCACACCCGGTGGCGGGGAAGCCGTCACGGGCTCCGGACCGTGGGACAAAATGATCACGGCGACTTCGATCGAAGACGAAATCAAACGTGTGAAACTTCATTACGATTCGGTCGTCACACAGCCCGGCGCTTTCAAAAGTGGCGGCTACGAAGACGCACGTCGGGATTTGATGGTGATGAGCAGTTTGTTTGCGATCATCAGCGAATATGGCGGTGACGTCCGATGGAAAAAAGACGCTGCCGTCGCACGCGATTTGTTCGGCCGAACGGCGTTCAACTGTAACGCAGGTTCGACTCAGGTCTTCAACGAAGCAAGCGCGCGAAAGGACGATCTTCAAGATCTGATTTCCGGCACAGGACTACGCGAAGGCAAAGCCCAGGAGAGCAATGATTGGGCGTCAATCGCCGACCGAACTCCGTTGATGGAATACGCCGATGTGTTGAAGGAGCAATTACGTCGCGCAACCAGCAGCGCCGACGACGTCAAAGCGGAGCCGAACGATGTTCGTCGGCCGGCGGAATTAATCGCCGTCTTGGGAAAAATCTTGGTCCAGGAAGGCATGGACGAAGCCGATGATGCCGACTACGTGGCCTTCAGCGAAAAAATGACAAAAGCATCACGCAGTGTGATCACAGCATTGGAACGAGATGATTACGACGCAATCGGTAAAGCCGTTGGTGCGGTGACTCAGTCCTGTGATGATTGTCACGGCACCTATCGATAGCCTCGTTTCTACTTCGTGGCGTCGGTGATCGGCGGTTGATGGATCACCGTCTCG
>JAGQPO010000504.1 GCA_020426665.1 Planctomycetales bacterium | reverse complement strand
GCGCACCGACGATCGATCAGGGGGACCCGAGTTTTGCCGTCGGTGGCGAACCGAGTCCCAACGGTGGACGTATCAACCTGGGCGTTTATGGCGGGACAGCAGAAGCAACGCGGAGTGCCTCAGAGGAACTGGTGCAATTGCTCTCGCCGAACGGATTTGACCGCTACAGCGCTGGGGACACAATCGCAATCACCTGGCGCAGCACGTTCGAAAGTCCGGTTGATCTTTTCCTCTACGACGCGGCGACGTATCAACCAGGGACATCGACGCCGGTCTTGCAAATCGCAGATGACGTCATTGCCGATGGCGTCTTTGACTGGACGATCCCTGGTGACGGATCGGTAATCCCGGACAATCGGTATTTGATTGGCGTTCAGGCAGTGAGCGGTAATCAGCCCAGCGACATTTCCAACCACCCGTTCATGATTGCCAACGGAGGAAATGCCTACTATCTCAATGACGCGTCGCTCAACGGAGACGTTTACACGTCGGTCATTGGTGACGACAGCAACATCGGCAAGAGCCCCGATCAACCGATGGCGACACTGAACGCGCTAATTCGCAATCACAATCTCACGCCAGGCGATGTCATTTACGTTGATACCGGGATCTATCCGCTCACCTACACCGTCGTTCTTGGTGGAGAACAGAGCGGCATTCGAATCCAAGGTCCCGGTGACCCGACACATGCTGCCGTTTTTGACGGTCAAGGAAGTGGTACTGGATTCCACTTTGACGGTGCCGATGACGTCACATTGGCAAACCTGTCAATTACCGGTTTCGCAAATGGCATTTACGCCTACAACTCGTACGTGCCATCACCCGATAGCGAGCGTGTGAGAATCATCAACAACCAAATTTACGGCAACACGGAAAAAGGAATCTACCTTCGGCACAGTGGTGCCATCGACTGGTCAATCGAGGGGAATCGAATCTATGACAACAGCATTTCCGGCGCCTATGGAATTAACGTTTTTGAAGCTGAGGTTGAAATTCGTAACAACGTTGTATTCGGCAATAGTTATGGGATTTTCGGAAACCTCACGGGCGTCCTGATCGAACAGAACTCGGTCTTTAATAACGTCAATGGAATCGGCGTATACAACAATGCATCGGCGCAGAACAACCTCGTGTACGATAACACGACCGGAATCATCGGGTACAGCGAAAGAACTGGATTAACTTCCATTCATTCAAATGAGGTTTTTGGAAACGTCGTTGGGATTGATGTGTCAACCGACAACGTCTACGGAACGACCCCACAGATCGCGGCTCGTGACAATCGAGTTTTTGACAACCAGATTGGTGTCCGCGGAAACAAGTCGAACCGTTATCAGGCGAGGTTCACTGGGAAAATCTACGAGAACTACATCTATTCGAATTCCGTCGGTATCGAACTAAGCAACACGAGCCAGGCGGCTAGTGTGTACGACAACCTGATCTATGCCAACACCAACTTGGGTCTCAAGCTTGTCGCCGGTGATTTGGCTTCGATCGTCAACAACACGATCGTTCAGAATGTTGGCGACGTGGTCCGCATCGAGGGCGCCACGGATCACTTGATTGTCAAAAACAATATTCTGTTGACCGAGTCTGGAAACGTTTTGAATGTCGCAAGCGATAGCTTCGTCGGCCACGCATTTGACTACAACCTGCTGCAACAGGGTACCGACCCCAACGCCCATATCGGACTGTGGGGGACGACGGTGCTGGATTCGCTCTCGGAGTGGCAGACGACGACGGGGCTTGATGCCAATAGCTTGACGGGCGATCCGGGATTCTTGGACATCGACGGGGCGGACAACATTCTCGGCTACATCGCAGATGGTGCAGGATATGACGGCGGACTGGATGACAATTTCGTTCTCACCGCAAATTCCATTGCCATCGACCGAGGCGACACGGCCTCGGCACCCCTGTTCGACATCTTAGGCAATGCCCGTGTGGATGACCCGGGAATCATCAATGGCGGGGCGGATGGTGGATTCGTCGATTTGGGGGCTTACGAATTCCAAGGCAACAGCAATGATTCCACACCGCCGGTCATCATCGCTGCCACGCCAGAGCCGGTTCACAGTGGCGGCAGCATCGCAGGGACACTCGACCAGATCGTGTTGATCCTCAGCGAAGCCATCAACGAAATCGATGCCAACGCGCCAGCCGCCTACAGCTTGCTGTTTTCCGGTCCCGACGGCGTCTTTGGCAATCTGGATGACAGTTTGGTTGAACTCTGGCCGAGCTACGAAGCGGGCGCGACGACGATTGCGTTGTCGACAACGGAGCCGCTGCAGTTCGGCTCCTACCGCTTGACGCTGTTCGGGTCGACGACGCTGCACGACGCGTCGGGGCTGCGACTTGATGGCGACGGCGACGGAACCGCCGGCGGGGATTACGTTCGCGAGTTTTCACTAGAAGCCGATTTCCCGCCGACCGCAAGCGACGTCGTCATGACAATTGATGAGGATGTCGAGACCCTGATCAATCTGGTCGGCGACGATGGAAATCCGGACGTTGATCAAGATTTGATCTTTGAGATCACGAGCTTGCCGGAACATGGAACGCTGTCGCGAACGGCCGGCGGAACAACCGTCACCGCTGAACAGTTGCCACTACGACTCACTTCGTCGCAGATCTTTTTCAAATCGGCTGCAAACACGCATCAATCCTCGCAGTTTACATTTCAGACCCGTGACGACGGCGGTCAGGGAGTTGACCCGAACCACTTGAGCAATCCGGCAACGGTTTCGATCGCTATCGCGCCAGTCAACGATTCTCCCGTCGTTCAGGATGCGTCGGTGGAGCTTGGTGAACTCAGTCATTTCGGAATCACCGTGGCAACGATCTCTGCCGACGATCCCGATCTGATGGACGTGGCGGGAGACACATTGACTTACGCCATTGTCGATGGAAACCAGGACGGGATTTTCCAGATCACACAAACCGGACGCGTCGTTTTGGTCGCACCGGAAAAACTGGATTATGAAGTCCAGTCCACTCATCAGCTGACCGTTCAAGTCACCGATTTGGCAGGCGCGTCCGACACGGGTACGTTAACGGTCACGTTACTCGACGAGGCCGAAGCTCAAGTCGAAGAAGTCGTCATTAATGGTGACGCCAGCTATCGCTCTCAAATCGATCAACTCACGGTCAGGTTCAATCGGCTTGTCGAGATCGATTTTGCAATTGGTGGCCCTTTCCGACTCGTACATCTCGCATCGGGCGACGCCGTCGATTTACTGATTCAAATGTCAATTGTGGAAAACAAAACCGTGGCTGACATTCGGTTTCGGACAGGAACGCACGTGGATTCCAACGGGAATCTGGCCGACGGACGCTACGAATTGTCCGTATTGCAGTCGCGAGTTTCAGCAGAAGGATTCCCCCTGGATGGGAACCGTGACGGCACCGTCGGTGATGATTTTGTCTTCGGAGCTGACCAGGCCGACCAGTTCTTCAGACTCTTCGGCGACAGTGACGGAGACGGCGATGTCGACGCTCAGGACTACGGCCAATTCGGATTGTCGTTCCTCAAGTCAGAAGGCGACGCGAATTACAACCCTGCATTTGACTATGACCAAGACGGAGACGTCGATGGTCAAGATTACGGACGATTTGAAGCGAATTTCTTGAAGCACTTCTGATGCAAAATGCCTCCATCACCTTGCCTCTGAAACAGGTGCTCCCGCAGTTTTATTGAAGGTATACTGCGAAATATTTCCCGGTTTTACGACGGTACTTCAAGTGAATGATCGTAAAGCCGCCAGCCTTTCAAGGATTGAACCAGTTGCCGCGGCACGGCCAGAAATTCGATTACTTGGCAATTTCAACTCTCGGTTGGAGTGCCCGAGTTTTCCTCTCGTTGCAGCGCAGGATTTACACGCCTTCAGCGAACCGATGACACTTGGGAAACATGCTTGCGACGATGGGCGGGCGAGCGGATTTGAAGGAATGCCTGTCTGATAGAGTTAGATAGCGCGTCAGTGTCCCTTGAAGTTTTCGGCAGCCTGCTGCTGCGTTTGTTAGAATCAGCGACTCGATTAGTAAAAGCGTGCCATTCGAGTGCAGGACCGAGGAACAATATTTCGATGGCTTCGTCGCCCCCCGGGGGGACCAGTGGGTTTGCCCCTGGCATCAATTCGCCAAGCAGCGAAAACAAATTCGCTCCCCAAGCGTCGAATATGCAAACATTCTGATTTTGTGCGTGACCTTTGAACAGCTTTTGCCGGGAGTGATCTTCGGATCGTCTACACCGACAGAAGTGAACTGAGTCATGCCAAGAAAGACAGCGCCGCGTCGCAAGCCGCGTCCAAGCGTCCCGCCCCCATCCCCCCGCATCACCTCCCTCCTCCGCGACGCCCCCCAGCG
>JAGQPO010000503.1 GCA_020426665.1 Planctomycetales bacterium | reverse complement strand
CGAGCAGCCTTCCGGATCTGGGTGACCACGAGAACGTATTGAAGCTGATTCTTCACGAGGCCGGCGTGATTTCTGAATTGATTGATTCCCATCGGGTTTTTGTCGAGCCGATGGATCTTGTGCGTTTCGAGCCGCAAGATTTCGATGTGACGGTCCAAACATTTTTTCAGCAGCGCGCCTTTGCATATGTCAACACCGGAGGCGACGTTTTGGAAAAACGGTTTCGCGATTTCGCTGAGGGATCGAACCTTTACGAGATCAACTCCAATGATGACAAAAACCGAATCTATGCGCTTTTAATGGGCGTTCGCAACGGAGTGTCAAAGCAGTTTGATCAGTTTGTGCTGGAGAAGTTGTCACGCGACACCATGAACCGAGCCAACGGCAATTCGTCTTTGCCGCCCATCGTCATCCAACCGCTTAGCTGCCCGATTCGTTTCGAGTCGCTGTTGCTTCGGCTTGACGGCAATCAGATCGAACCGATGAAGACAGACATTGTCCTTTCGCCAGACACGATCTTAGATCTGCCGGCGGACATCGCTGAGCGAATAAACGCCTTTAGAGAATCGGGACAAGATATTCGCGAAACCGCAGTTCGTTTTCGCGATGTGTTCGACCAGCGGCCGGAATTGGAAGCCGTCTTCCAGATGAAGGAACCGTTTCCGGCAACCGTTTACATGAAAAAAGAATCACAATGAACGATCCCAATCAAGTCGCGCTGGATGCACTGCGTCAAGCGGCCAGCCTGGCGCCGGGGAATGTCGCGATCGCAAACCACCTGGCCAAGACGCTGCTGCAACTTTCCCGTCATTCGGAGGCGGTCGAGGTCTATCGTGATGCGTTGAATCACAATCCGGGCAACGTCGAATTGCAACTTGGGTTGGCCGACAGCTATCGACGCGACAATCGACTTTCGCACGCGCTTGCAATCGTCGAAACGTTGGTCGCCGAAGATGACCCACCGGCCGAAGCATTGCTGTTGCACGCACGGATCTTGCATTCTCAAGGCGAAAACCGCAGCGCGATCAACCAGTATAAAGATGCGATCGATGCGGACCCCGATTTGGCGGATAGTGCTTTTGAAAGTTTACTGGGGCTGAAATTTGATCCCGACGGCGAAGAATTTGGCGAACGGGCGCGCGCGACATGGAATGAAGTTGGGCCACAACCGGAGATCGATGAAGGTGACGAATCATTCGTGGACCTGGAAAAGCCGTCGATCAAGTTTGACGATGTGGGAGGGATGACGGCGGTCAAGGAAGACATCCGAGTCAAAATCATTTATCCACTCGAACATGCCGAAATGTTTGCCGCGTACGGCAAAAAAGTCGGCGGCGGTATCTTGATGTACGGTCCGCCCGGATGCGGCAAAACGATGCTGGCACGCGCGACGGCCGGTGAAGTCAACGCGGGTTTCCTGGTCGTCGGCATCAACGATGTATTGGACATGTGGATCGGAAACAGCGAGAAGAACTTGCACAGTTTGTTCGAACAGGCGCGGCGAAATCGTCCCTGTGTTGTCTTTTTTGATGAAGTCGACGCGCTTGGTGCCAGTCGATCGGACATGCGTCGTACCGGTGGGCGACACTTGATCAACCAGTTCTTGTCAGAGCTCGATGGAGTCGAAGCCGACAACGAAGGCGTTTTGTTTCTCGCCGCGACCAATGCACCGTGGCACTTGGATGGTGCGTTCCGACGTCCAGGGCGTTTTGACCGCATCGTCTTTGTTCCTCCACCGGACGCTTTGGCGCGTGCCGAGATTTTGAAGCTTGCGCTCAAAGGCAAGCCGACCGATAACGTCAATATCGACAAACTGGCGGCGAAGACCGAAGACTTCTCCGGCGCGGACTTGATGGCGGTGATCGATTCGGCCGTCGAAGACAAATTGAAAGAAGCCGTTAAAACAGGTTTGCCCAAACCGATTTCGACCGCTGATTTGATGTCTGCCATCAAGAAAACGCGACCCAGTACAGGTGAGTGGTTTTCGACCGCGCGGAATCATGCACTGTATTCCAATGAAGGTGGTGCTTACGACCCGATCCTGGACTATCTAAAGATCAAGCGATGACCAGACGCTACGACCGCGCCCAAATGCTGATCAACCAAGGGCGCTTCGATATGGCCGAGCGCGAGATTCGTCTGATGCTTGGCGAAGACCCCGACGATGGCTTCGCACACTGTCTGCTGGCGATTTGTGCGTCCAGCGACGAATCTCGTTACCAAGAGGCAACACGTGAAGCCGAATTGGCTGTCGCGTCGGAACCGGACTCCCCCTTCGTGCATTACGTTCACAGCCGAGTGCTATGGAAGCGAAATCATTACGACGAGGCTTTTGCGGCAATTTCCGAAGCGATTCGATTGGATCCCTACGATGCCGATTTTTTCGCCCAGGCGTCACAAATCAAATTGGCCAAACGTGATTGGGCAGCCGGTTTGGATCTCGCCCAACAGGGACTTGCCATCGATCCCGAAGACCCCGGATGCAACAACCTGCGCACGCTGTGCCTGGAACGTTTGGGGCGAACCCAAGAGGCGCTGGGCGTAGCGGCGGACAACTTAAAGAACAGTCCCGAAGATTCCTACTCGCACTCTGCCCACGGTTGGGCGCTATTGAATTCGGGAAAGTATACGGAAGCGCAAAATGCGTTTCGGGAGTCGCTGCGTTTGGACCCCAGCAATGAAATGGCGCGGGATGGGATGATCGATGCGATCAGCAGTCGAAGCCGTTTGTTTCGCGCGATGCGAAGCTTTCATGTCTCGCTAAGTCGACTTTCACACAAGCATCAATTCGCGATCATTTTCGGCGCATGGATTCTGATTCAATTCCTTAGCCGGCTCGGCGATAGCGCAGCGTGGTTAACGCCATTCATTCCGGTCATCTTGATGGCGTACATGGTGTTCGCCGTTTTGACGTGGACGTCCGACGCGATTTTCAACACGTTTCTTCGGTTCCATCATTTCGGCCGGCACCTGTTGACGACCAAGTTGATTTGGCGCTCCAATCTGGTGGCGACCTGTCTGATCTGTGCCGGCGGAGGAGCGATTTACTCACTTGCCACCGGCCAGTGGTTCGCCGCCATCGTCGTGGCATTCTATTGGATGCTGATGTGCGTCCCTGCGACCGCAGCTTTCGCGATGCCGACGCCCAAGCGTGGACTGGTGATTGGTGGTCTCGGATTAGTGATCGGACTGATACCGGCCTATGGAGTGCTGCAGTCGATCGCCCAGGAGTCGACGTCACCGTTGGTCGTCGCTTTCCGGACGTTCAACTGGAGCATCATCGGGTTGCAAATCGCCGCCGGATACTTGGCCGTCGCAGCACATCGCAGATAGCGGGGCGTGGTCGAATCTGGTCACGCAGGTGTTGAAGGGATGTCATGATCAAATGCTGTCCCTTACATGGGGAAATGTGTCGGCCTCCGGCCTGATCGCCGTATGTGCTTCGGCCTGCGGCTTGATCGTAGGCACATTCGGTCACTGGTCTTGTTCGGCAAGCGGCCAAATGAAAAAAGCGGAGCCGTTTTATCGACTCCGCTTTTCGCTGCGATTGTTTTCGATCGTTGTTTGATCAAGTGGTGACCAGTTGATCAGCCGCCGGTTGGGAACAGCGGGCCTTCGCCGCTTCCCAGACCACCCTTCAGGTCGCCTTCTTGGGGAGGCATTCCGCCGGATTCTGCGGCTTCGGCTTCCGCCGCGGCACGCTCTTCTTCTTCGCCCCAATCGACTCGTTTGAGTGACAGACCGATCTTACGTTCGTCGGTATCAACGCGAAGCACTTTCACTTCGATTTCGTCGCCGACCTTGACCACTTCTTCGGGGTTCTCGACCTTGTGCTCTGCCAGTTCGCTGATGTGCAGCAAACCTTCCAGACCGTCTTCGAGTCCGATGAAGACACCGAAGTTGGTGATCTTGGTGACGTTCCCCTTGACCAATTGTCCGGGCTGGTACTTGTCTGGAATGTCGCCGTCCCAGGGGTCGTTATCCAATTGCTTGAGACCGAGTGCGATGCGGCGACGTTGTTCGTCGACGCTCAAGACTCGGCAATGAAGCTCTTGGCCCTTTTCCAGCAATTCGCTCGGGTGCCCGATCTTTCGGGTCCACGACATGTCGCTGACGTGAAGCAATCCGTCGATGCCTTCTTCCAGTTCGATGAACGCACCGTAGTTGGTCAAGTTGCGAACCTTTCCGGTCACGTCGGTGCCTTCGGGGTATCGTTCCAGGACGTCGTCCCAAGGATTCTTTTGGGTTTGCTTCATACCCAACGAAAGTTGTTGACCTTCGGGGTCGACGCCCAAAATCTTGACTTCGATCTTGTCGCCGATATTGACCAATTCGCTGGGGTGATTGACCCGCTTGGTCCAGCTCATCTCGCTGATGTGAACCAGACCTTCGATGCCTGGTTCCAGTTTGACGAAGGCACCGTAGCTCATCACATTGACGACTTCTCCGGCGTGATTCGAATCGACTGGGTACTTCTCTTCGATGTTCTCCCAGGGGTTGCGATCCTTTTGCTTCAAACCGAGCGCGATCTTTTGTTTTTCGCGATCGATGTGCAGCACCTTGACTTCGATTTCTTGGTCGATCGAAACCATTTCGGTCGGGTGCGAAATTCGCTCCCAAGCCATATCGGTGATGTGCAGCAAACCATCGATGCCGCCCAGATCGACGAACGCTCCGAAGTCCGCAATGTTTTTGACGATCCCTTTGCGGACCTGGCCGACTTCCAGCTCTTGCATCAAGTAGGCACGATCTTCTTCTCGCTGGTTTTCGATCAGCGAGCGTCGGCTGATGACGATGTTGCGGCGAGTGTCGTCGATCTTCAGCACTTCGGCTTGGATCACGCGGCCGATAAAGTCGCCGATGTCTCCGGGTCGACGGATATCGACTTGGCTGCCCGGCAGGAAGACGTTGACGCCGATGTTGACCAACAAACCGCCTTTGATCTTGCGGATGACGGTTCCGGTGACGACCTGGCCTTCGCCGATCTTCTTGATGATCTCTTCCCATTCGATGATCTTTTCCGCTTTGCTCTTGCTCAGCGCGATCATTCCGTAGGGGTCATCGGCGGCGCCGTAATTGTCTTCCATTTCCTCGATGAGGACTTTGACAATATCGCCGACCTTGGGTTTGGCCTCATCCGGCCCCCATTCGTTCAGATTGACGGTGCCTTCGCTTTTAAAGCCGACATCCATCAGGGCCCATTCGTCGTTGATCTCGACGATACGGCCGTTAACGATTTCGCCTTGGCTGTAGTCTTGCTGCTCGGCGTGCTGCAAAAAATCGAGCAGCCAATCCTCCGTCTCCTCTTCTGGCGCCATGACGGCCAGATCGTTGAGCATGTCGTCGTCTTCGAGGGAGCGGATCAGATTGCGGTTGACCATGAATTTTTCCGGTGTCGAACTCTGGCTTGGGGTCCAGGATTGCCAATGGGTCGATTCATCGGATCGACTCGGGTGACGGCTAAAATCACGCCGCGGCAGAAACCTCTGCCGTCAAACGTCCCGCTGGAGTGCGCGGTCTGGAGTTCTGTGGCGACAGATTCGTAGGTTGGAGGAAAGAAACAAACATCCTCTGCGAGCGCTGTGCCTGTACAGGAAGGTCACAGCGACCGGCGGTGGTCTGTCGGATCGAAATCCGCAGTTCTCACTTGCCAGGCGCAGAGCTCGCGCAACGTGCGCGAGATTCATAGCCGGGAAGCCTAACAAACGCCGGGCACGGCAACAACCGCATTTTCGGCGTGCTTTTTCGAATTATCCCGCTGAAAACGGGTTCACGTTAACAATCTGGGTTCAGCAACCGCTGGTGTGTAGCGTTTCGGGACCGTCCAGCTTAGCGAAAGCGGGTAGCAGTGTATTTTTGGGT
>JAGQPO010000502.1 GCA_020426665.1 Planctomycetales bacterium | reverse complement strand
GCATCGCTTGCCGCCGGGAGCCCCCAGGTTCGCGGCATCCGATTCCGCCGTAACTTTGGCAAAGCCGCCGCCCTGTCGGCCGGATTCGCGCGGGCCGACGGTGACGTCGTGTTCACCATGGACGCGGACCTGCAAGACGACCCGGTGGAAATCCCTGCGTTCATCGAAAAATTGAACCAGGGTTACGACGTCGTCAGCGGTTGGAAACAAAAACGCAAAGACGCGCTCGACAAAACACTTCCCAGTAAAGTCTTCAACTGGTTGGTCAGTCGGATGACCGGCGTGCAATTACACGATCACAATTGCGGCTTCAAAGCCTATCGTGGCCCGGTCACCAAAGATGTCACGCTTTACGGCGAACGCCACCGATTCGTGCCGGTGTTGGCCGCATCCAAAGGCTGGCGGATCGCCGAGATCCCCGTGGTCCATCACGCCCGACAATTCGGACGATCCAAATACGGTCTCTCAAGACTGGCAAAGGGTTTCTTGGACCTGCTAACGATCTTCTTTTTGACAACCTTCGGAAAGCGACCGTTTCACTTTGTCGGTGCCATCGGGCTGGTGTCGTTTCTGTTCGGTGGCGCCGGTTTGCTGTACCTGTCGATCATGCGGATCGTTTCATGGCAGGTGGAGTCGATGGAGAATTTGCACCTGCACACATCCGCATTGTTTTACTACTGCATCACCGCCATCTTGCTGGGTGCCCAATTGTTTTTAGCGGGATTGATTGCCGAATTGATCGTTTCACTTTCGGATCAATCCAGAATTCCGTACAGCGTTTTACAGGACACCGACGGTGACGTTGAAGCCAGCGACGCTGCCAACGATGATTCCGCAATTCGGGATCCGCAATCGTGTCCTGAGGTCCGCCGATGAACGACCCGCAAACAATCGAAATGCGACCGGGCGCCGTTTATGCAGTGCTGGTCGTGATCGCCCTGTCGATCGTTTCGGGACGCATCGCGACGGTGACCAGTCGTGAAGGTGACACCCCGTTTCTAAGTGCCAACGATCGATCTCGTTGGTGCACGATCGCCGCTCTGGTTGAAAACGGCACCTACGAAATCGATCCATTCCTGAACCGCCAAGGCATCAAACAGAATCGTCGGCCTTGGGCAACGATCGATTTGGTGCGTCATCAAGGCAGTGACGGCAAGCAGCATTATTACAGCAGCAAGCCACCGTTGCTGCCGACCATCTATGCCGGGGTTTACTGGTGTGTTTCACGCACACTGGGAATGTGGCTCAGTGACGAGCCGATCTATGTGGGGCGCATCATTTTGTGGTTGGTCAACGTGCCGACACTGTTAGTCTTTTTAATCTGCACCATCGGCGCGATTGATCGGGTTGCCCGATCGACTTGGGCAAAGTACTTCCTGGCCGCGTCGACCTGTTTCGGCACGATGTTACTGCCGTTTTCGATTTCGCTGAATAACCATCTTCCCGCCGCCGCTTCCACCGCAGTGGCGTTGTACATTTTTGTTCGGTCCATCGACACGCCCACCGGCGGATGGTGGTGGCTGTTGGCCGGACTTGCCGGCGGATTCACCGCCGCGAACGAACTGCCGGCCCTGTCGATGACGGTCTTCTGGGCCGGATTGTTATTGCTGGTCCAACGCCGTGGGTTGCCGGGATACTGCGCCGGTGTCTTGGTCGTCGCGGCCGCATTCTTTGCGACCAATTGGATCGCCCACCACAGTTTGCGACCGCCCTACACACATCGCGGTGACGGACCGTTGATCACGACCGTCGAACAATTCTCGCCGTCGGCCGAACAATTGCGACCGATCCTCGTCTCGCATTCCCTGGCAACCGAAACTTCCAAAATCGAGATCGCTCCGTCGCGAAAACCCGAACGAATGCGTGTGATTGTTGATGGAAAGAAACTGTACGGCTTGATCCGTCACAGCGATCATGCCTCGTTCGAATTACGACAATGGGACGACTGGTATGATTACCCG
Organism: Planctomycetales bacterium; assembly: GCA_020426665.1. GTDB lineage: Bacteria > Planctomycetota > Planctomycetia > Pirellulales > Pirellulaceae > Stieleria. The sequence goes on along the minus strand of JAGQPO010000502.1, from coordinate 6,124 downwards.
TCCAGCTATTGGGTCGACGGAAAACGCCGCGGCGTCGATGTAGGTGAACCGTCGCGGTTGATTTACGCCGCCAACATGACGCTGGGTCATTATGGTATTTTTTCTTTGACTGCGATTTGGTTGCTGGTGCCGTTTGGTTTTTTCGAATGCTTTGCAAAGCGACCACTGCTGCATCGACTATTGCTAGCATCGATTGCCGCGGCGACATTGGTTTGTGCTGTTTTCTATGTGCTTCGTCCCGAAATTGACCGTAATTATGGCGGGGTCAGCGTTTGCTTTCGATGGATGCTGTGGTTCGCCCCGCTGTGGCTGTTCGCCAGTGTTGCGTCGGTCCAGCGGCTGTCGGAACGCCCCTGGGGTCGTTGGCTGTCGATCTCATTGCTAGCAGCCAGCGTCTTTTCCGTTTCGACCTCACTGGATGGCCCGTGGCAGTCTCCCTGGCTGTACCGGTTTTGGGTCTTTTTGGGCTGGATAGAGCCGTGAAACAGGGACTACTATCCAGCCATTGAAATAGGCCTGGGCGATCCGCGCGGACGTGCCTGCGTTGGTCGACGGACTGGCGCGAAGGAGCGGGCCGGACGCGGCTAAACCAAAGTCGGAGCTGATAACTCATTGAGCGGCAAGGAAGCCGAATCGAAACGCGACGCATCGTCTGGGAAGACCTCTCGGTGGATGGTGGTCGCGTTGTTGATTGCGGCGATTGTTTTTTTGGTTCGATTCATCGCGTCTCAAACGGTCGGCGAACAAGTCCGCCGTCACGTCGAACAACTGCTTCGTGATCGTTACCCTGATTTGTCGGTCACGATTGGCCGCGGTCGATACGAACCGAATACCGGTTTGATTTTCAACGACATTCGATTCGCGGTACCATTGGAAAATCCGTCGGTCTCATCCGACCAAATCACATCGCTGTCCCAACGACTAGGACTGTCGTCCGGTTCGTCTCGCGAGCTGGTCAATATCGAACAGATCGCGATCGTCGCCAGCCCAGACCTGAACAAATTGCTGGACAAGAAGAACCCCTTGGTGACCCAGCGCGTGGTTGTCAGCGGCGTCCGTGCAAACGCATGGATGGATTCCAGCGGCAAGGTTTCTTTGGAATCGCTGTGGCCCCCGCCAAAGTTTGGCGATGTCGCTTGTCCGCGACTGGAGATTCGCAACGCGAAGGTGTTCATTCACAACGAATCATCCCAAACGCGTCCGATCGAAATCGATCTTGCCGAGACGGTGATCTTAAAGCATGCAGGCGGCCAATCGGACGGGGCCGTTGGTGCAGGCGGCTCGATGGAAACCTGTTCCACAACGGTCACGTCCAAGGGCACGGCAACATTTGCGGATCAGCTTGCGATTCACATCGACAGTGTAGGACAGCAAAGCGACATCCGCGGCGAAGTGCGTGGTGCAAAGTTTTCGAGTGACTTGATTCAACGTGTCCCTGAGCCCTTTCGCTCAAAGCTGGCGCCGCTGAATGGATTGGAATTACTCGCTGATACGACCGTGGTCGCGAGAATCGAACCGGGTAAACCGATCAATTTCGCCACCCGCAGTAAGATCCATGACGGACGTTTTCGCCATCCCAAGTCATCGATGCCGATCAAGGACATTCGCGGAATTTTGTCCTGTGATCCCGGTGGAGCGACGCTCACATCATGCCAGGCGTTTTGGGGAGAAGCCCGATTGAAATTGGACGGCCAAATCGTCAGTTATTCCCAGCCGCTGCGAGGACAATTTGACGTTTCCGCATACAACCTGATGCTTGACCAACGGCTGGCCGCCGTGCTTCCGCAGCGTATGGAAGCCGGCTGGAAAAAATTCGAGCCGCGCGGATTAATCGACGTTCCCAAAGCGCACTTCGATGTCTTTGGAGACCATATCCAAACAACCGCCGAAGTGACCTGCAAAGGCGTTGATCTGGTTTACGACAAATTCCCCTATCCCGTCCGGCAGATGACTGGATCGTTATCGGTCCGCGACAACCGAGCGCGAAGTGAATTGATGAGTGGACGAATCGGCGGGCAGTTAATGCAATGTCTGTTCGACATGCCCACCAAACCCGACTCGACCGACGCACGAGTCTTCTCCGTTGCGATGGACGGCCCGATCGCGATCGATGGCGAACTGTTGCAGTCCCTCTCGCCGCGCGGTGCCCAAACAACAAAACTGGAAACGTTCATTCGGTCGCTCAATCCCCTGGGGGCGGTGCATCTGATTCGCGGTACGATCCGAACCGATTCCGACGGTACCAAACATCAAGACATGGAATTGCGTGTCAGCGACGGCACGCTGCGATTTAAAGAGTTCCCCTACCCACTTTACAACGTCACCGGTGATGTTCGTGTCGTCGACGAACAAGTTTCCCTGGTCGGTTTCCAGGGATCCAACGCCAACGGTGGACTGATTCACTGTGAAGGCGACTATCGAATTCCGCCACGCGAAAGCCAAACGCCCTCGGTTCCGCCGTCGTTGGGTTTGTCACTTGCATTGGAATTTGACGCGACCCGCATCGCGCTCGATGAAGCGCTGCGCAGCTCACTTCCGGAAGCATCACGTCAAACGTGGGACAACCTTTCGCCCAGCGGTGTACTTGATTCGCTAAAGATTAAACTGACGCGTGAGCATCCGACCAGCAAACTGAATCTGGATGTAGCGGCGCGCCAGTTTGATTCCAAACGAATTGGTTCTGACACGCTGCGTTTGCAACCTGTAGCGCTTCCTTATCGTCTAGACATCGTCGAAGGGGCCGTCCGGTTTCAAGGCGGCCAGGTCTATATCGACTCCATTCAAGCCGAACACGGAAGATCGTTTGTTTCGGCCGACGGCGGATGCCGACAACTAAGCGACGGACGCTGGTTGTTAAGTATTGATGTCCACAACGGCAGCCGGTTGATCGCCGATGCGGAACTGGTCAACGCACTGCCCGAACAAATGCGTGGCGCGATGCGTGGATTGAACTTACGTGGACCGGTCGGCATGAGCGGATTGACCGAAACGCTGCTATCCAGCCAGCAGTTTCCAGATCCTGTTTTCGGATGGGACCTGTTGTTGCAATTGGAGGGCAACCGGATCGGCGACGTGGGGCCAGTTCACGGGCTGCGCGGTGAATTGTCAATCAAAGGACGCAAGAATGCGCAAGGAATCGCCGCCGACGGAGAAGTTCGGATCGACTCATTGCACGCCAATGATCTTCAAATCACGCACCTCCGCGGCCCGTTCCAAATCCGCGACGACCGACTAAGACTGGGTGGATTCAGTCGCGACGGATCGTTCGCTGAACCCATCGAAGGACGAATGTTTGACGGGACGATGCGCATGGACGGAAACGTCGTTCTTTCCGATGCCAGTTTTAACGTCCGGCTCGCTCTGATCCAAGCCAAGGTTCCTGTATTGCTGGCGGAACTGGGGCAAGGTCGACACGAGTTGACCGGGACCTTAGTCGCCAGCATGAACCTGGAAGGGTTGCTGGGAACCAGAGACCTGCTGCGGGGCCAGGGCAGGGCGACCGTCGAAAATGCAAACCTGTACCAGGTCCCGGTGTTGATGCAATTGTTGAATGTTCTTTCAATCACGCCCACCGAAGACGTCGCCTTCACCAATGCCGACCTCGAATTTCGACTCAGTGAAGACGAGATCGTCTTTGATGACCTGAAACTTTGGGGCAGCCTGATCGCACTCCATGGCAAGGGAACTCTTGACCGACGACGCGAGCTGGACCTTACATTCAATACCCGCGTTTCACCACGAAACACGTTCACAAGAATACTGCGACCGTTAATGGACCAGCGCTACACACTGTGGACCGTCGATGTGACCGGGCCGGTGGACGATCTGCACATCGAACGACGGGCCCTGGATGGAGTCGGCCACACGATCGAAATGCTGTTCCAAGGCATGAACACAGGAACCGACACCAAACGCAAAGACCGCTCAGCCGGAACCGGACGCATGCTGCAATAAAGGTTGTTGATTAACAGAGAATCACCGACAGACAAACCGCCATGGTCCAGCCCAGCAGGTCGACATTCGCGAACCGCATAAAAAGCCGCTTATCCTCTGGGCATGCACTGCCTTGACCAACTCGTCTTGACCAACCGTGTCGCAACATTCCGTGATGCTTTGGGCGTCATCACCAGGGAGGATCATTGCGATGCAAACATTTCGGATTCACGCCGACGTCCAGGTTGAAATCTGTAAAGCCAACAACCGTGCTCAATGGGTGCCATTCAAGACGACAAAGATTAACACCTTTGACGAACCGATCAGCCGAACGCGATCGACCGTCGTCTTCCGATCAGGTCGTTGGTTGCTGCGCGTCCGACCACATCACGTCGAAATATTCAACGGACTTCGCTGGGTCCGTCTGAAGTGATGCGTGTTCAACTTCCTGCGTACGGTCGGGTTCCTGCGTACGGTCGAGCCGGCCTCTCAGGTGACCTCCGGTCTGATCAAAACGGTATGACGAAAGAGGCCGGAGGCCGACACAATAACTGCCGAGGCCATGAGGCCTTGTCTTTACCCACAAGTCATCACGCCTTTTTTGTATCAGCAAGTTCCATTCCGGCAACTAGGAGCTGAAGTTTCTGGAATCCGTACCAGATGGTGTGCCAGCCTGGCTCACCGTCGCTCTTTCTTCCAATGAATCCACCCATGTTGGCAATTTGACAAAAAAATTCGTAAACCGTTAGCGCAGTGAGTTTCAACTTGGGGCGGTACACAGCAAGACAACGCAGCCAAGCATGCGGAATCCGATTTCTAGCCTTGGCGGTCTGGTCGTTGCGTCCAATAAGCTTTAGCTGAAACAAACGGACGCCGATCACACTGGTCAATGCGATCTGAGCTTCCAGACGTTCCGCCGTGCGCAACGAGTGGCCTTCAAGATTACATCCGGATTTAAGTACTTTGTGGTACTCCTCGATCAGCCAGCGATTTTCATAATCCGAAACGACCTGCCAAGCATCTTCAAGTGTCGCCGCTGGAAGACTTGTCAATAAAACCCACTCGATAGGTGAGACTCCCTTCGGTGCATTGACTTCTCGTACAACCACCACATTCATCGTGATTTCTTCGATTCCTAACCTCCGAACCTTCGGGCTCACCAGTGACGGACTAGGAAAGGTTACTTGGGCAACGAGTATCTCCATCGTTGCCGTTCTCGCCTTCACTCCTGGGCGGCTGCGCAAAGATAATTCATACGTGCCAACGCGTATCGCATTGCTCACAGCCTGCTTAAGGCTCACCTTCTTTCCACGACTATCGATGACTTTACGCGAAAGCTTCGAAGCACGAATTACCCAGTCATCCCCGGTCGTAACGATATGGCACATGGTTTCGAAGTTATCGCCACCACGATCAAAAACGTGGACCCACTGGCTACCCTTCGGCGAAGGCCCGATGCGATCGACAAGATCTCCCCACAAGCTGCTTTCGCGATAGCGTTCCAGCCGTTGTGTCCGAGTTTCATCTTTGGGGACACGTTTTCGTTTAAATAGAATTGCCCCCGCTTCGCCGACAATTTGCTTGTTAACACAATCGTACATCAAGCAATTGTGCAATTGAAACCCGCGACCGACGCCGCTGCCCAGCATCCCAAGACCCGTGGTCGCCTTGTGAGAGAAGTGGTCGATGTCGGTTGTATCGCTGATTAACAAATACCGACCGGGCTTTGTATCGCTAGTCTTATTCCAATGTGATGAAGCAATCGAATCCAATGTCGCTTCGGGTCGATCGAACAACCGGTACGCGGCTTTCAGATCGGACCATTGGGTGTTCTGTTTGCACAACGACTGATCCGGAGCGTCGAGCATATTTTTCGCGACGGTATGTAATCGTTTGTTCCGTCGAGCGTCCCCCAAATCGCAATCGGAGAATTGTTCCTCAACCCACTGCGCATTGTCGAGCACTTTCATCACAATCCATTCCCCAAAAAAAATCCGTGACTAGGCCGACACCTCCTTGTCGGCACTGCTTGGCGGCTTCCAAATCATCCTGGCCACAACGCAATCTTTGCGATTGACAACGACCAATCCACCTTCATCGTGTTTCACGCGATCACTGACACGGACAAAAAGGACAAGGAAATCCCTCGCGTTTCACGCCGATTGGCAGACTTGTGGGTAAAGACAAGGCC
>JAGQPO010000501.1 GCA_020426665.1 Planctomycetales bacterium | reverse complement strand
AACGCGTGAGCGAGGGACCAGTCACAACCGATTTTCCCTCGCTGACGCATTCGGGTTGTGATAAAAACGCAACTTCAAAACTCACACAGACCAAGACAGAAGAATTATTCACTGAGAACTTGACGATGACCATGGCGTGCCGATCGACCGACGATGACCTGGAGTACCTGCCGAGACTTCCTGAACGACTTGACGTGCCGATCGGCTGCATTGGTGCCGGTTTTATCATGGCGGACTGCCACTTACCGGCCTATCGGTCGGCCGGTTTCAATCCGATCGGTATCGCATCTCGCACCGTTGCGACCGCCAAACTTGTCGCCGATCGACACAATATTTCGTCGGTCTATCCAACGTACCAGGAACTGTTGGCTGATGAACGAATCGAAGTGGTCGATGTGGCGGTTCCACCGGATTCATTGCTAGGTGTCATTCGAGATGTTGTTTCGCATCGGCACATTCGCGGCGTCCTTGCGCAAAAACCGCTGGGCGTATGCCATGCCCAGGCCGAACAGATCGTTGGTCTGTGTCGGGACGCCGGAATCACCTTGTGTGTGAACCAGAACATGCGCTATGACCAATCCGTTCGCGCCTGTCACAGTCTGCTTCGACGAGGCGACTTGGGCGATCCCGTGCTGGCGACCATCGACATGCGGGCGATTCCACACTGGATGCCATGGCAAGAAAGACAGGGCTGGGTGACGTGCCGGATCATGTCGATTCATCACCTGGACACCATGCGATTTTGGTTCGGAAACCCATCGCGGGTGTTTGCGAGTTTTCGCACCGACCCCCGAACAAAATTTCCGCACACCGACGGAATCGGACTGTACATCCTGGAATACGATTCCGGTTTGCGATGTATGATCTGTGATGATGTGTGGGCCGGTCCGGCGCGTGAAGGTGCAGCCGAAGACATCGGAATTCACTTTCGCGTCGAAGGCACGTTGGGAATGGCCAAGGGCGAAATCGGTTGGCCGAAGTATCCTCAACGGGCGCCCAGCACGCTGGACTATACGACCACCAAGAGTCCACAATGGCATTGCCCGCGCTGGAACGAAGTCTGGTTTCCCGATGCGTTCGCTGGACCGATGGCCGAATTATTGGTCGCGCTGGAAACCGACACGCAGCCCGCGATGAGCGGCAAAGACAATCTGTCAACGATGGCGTTGGTTGATGCGTGTTACAAGTCCGCCGCGGAACACCGAGCGATCGAAATTGAATCGGTTCGGCAAAGTAATTCGAAGTGATGTCAGTGGCATCGTCATGCACAGCATGACCTACTCGCATGACTGGCGTGGGTCACGCTGTGCGTGACACATAAATTTCCGATCCACTACAGCTCTTGTCGGCGGCAGCGATGCAGAGTCATCAGTGCGAAACCTGTTCCATAGGCGCGGTGATAATCGTACAGCGGGTAATCCCACCAGCATCCGTTCTTTTCTTGCCGATCGAGCATCAGCTTTGCCAGCATCGCTTGATAGGGTCCACGTTCCTGCTCCGGCAATTGTTCCAAGCAAAGACCTGCGTAGTAGTGGCCGAAATAGTAGAAGTAACCGGCAACCTGCATCCACGACTCGTGGGGGATTGGGCGTTTGCGGCCGATATCCAGCCAGCCGTTACGGACGTACAAACGGTAAAGCCAACTTTTGATCACGTCATCGTTAACGGTTTCGTCGCCCCACATTCGAAGGGCGCTGTTACAACATTGCGTTCGTCCCAAACTGCCGCCGGGGCGATTGATTTCTCGGGCCGGTCGATCTTTCAAGTACTCGCCGTATAAGTAGCTAAAGTCCGATTTCTTTTGTCTCTCCGTCGCTGCGATCGCGCGATCCACCATCCGCTTTGGCGGGTCGATTCCGATGTCGCGAGCCTCGGCCAGGGCCACCAGGATAGCGCCGTTGACGAAACTGATCGAACTGCTGGTCGGCTGGTTTGATTGGTAGCGAAAATCGTAATACCCCCATCCACCGTCGACCGATTCGTATCGTTCCAGTTTCTCGAATTGATTTCGAATCAGTTCGGCGATCTGATCTTGTTTTGCCGCATCGTCGGCGTGGCGCCGATGCAGACGCACCAACGCTTGGATGGCGTATCCGTGTCCCCAGACGTTGTAGATTGCGTCGCCCGATGCGCGGCGCAAGGTCTCGATGTGTTCATACAGCCAGTTTTCTGCTTTATCGATCGATGCTTGGGTCCGCGGATCGTTTGGCGCGACCTCTAATAACGCGGCGAGCGCCAACGATGTGGTGCCGGCCCGAAACGCATGGTGGGCACCTGGAACCGGCGCGTAAATGTTCAAACCCTTCGTCTTCGTCGGTGACCCCCACGAACCGTTGGCATTTTGGTCGTCTATCAAGAACTGAACGCCACGGTCGATCGCCGCTTGCAACTGCTCCGGCGAGGTGGGCGGAACGTCGGGCACAGTGCGAGTTTCGTCGTCAACCGCGACCGTCTCTTCGGCTGACGCACGGGACGCAGACCCCATCGAGGTCATGTTCGCGAGGACAGCGCCCATCAACACCGTGCCAAGCAGATGGACGCAGACGGAAAAACAGTTCGAAAGCCTCATTTGGAATCACCATCCTTTTTTGCGTCTGCCTTGCTTTCCGTAGAAAAAAGCACGTCGCACGACATCGCCGGAACAATCTCGCCGGGAACCTTGCCGCGCAGCACGACGACACAATCGTATTTCCCGGGAGCAAACGGAACCATCGCGACCGATTTGACGCTCCCGTCCAGCGTGGCATTGGGCAAGGATTTTGGAACGACCTTGCACTTGGCGTTTTTCTGGACGATCGACAAATGCTCTTCCGGTAAATCGATGCGAATTTGCAGTCTAGCCGGATCAACGACCGTACCGATCACTTGCCGCGGTGTAATGCTTGTACCTTTATCGTATTCGACGGGTTTGGCTGGGACACTGCCGCGTGAGATCGGTCCGTATAAAAACAAACCATCAATATTGGATTTCAACACAACGGATCGGCGTTCATCACGCATCGTGTCCAGCTTTTCGGACTGTTCACCCAGCTTCACTCGCTTACGTTCAATCTCGATCTCGCGTTTCCGTTTCTCGTTGGCAATCGAGTGCATCGCTTTGTCGTAATCCAATACCGCGCGTTTCAGCGATTCTTCCTGTGTTGCGTCGCTTCGTGGAACAGATTGTTTGATCGTTCGATCCGTCTGAATCCGTGTTCGTTCAAGAGAAAACTGCGCGGATTCCATCGATTGCTTGGCACGGCGCAACACGATTTCCTCGGATTCCTCCGTCAAGTCATCTTCCTCGTACATTTGTTGAAGTTGCCGATACTCTTCCGTCGCGCTGTCCAACGAAAACTCGGCGGACTGTAGCGAAAAATTGGCTTGTTTAATCGTACGTTCGCGATCCACCTTTTGGTAATTGTCGTATTCTTGTTGTGCGATATCGCGTGTGCGTTTGGCTTTGGCTTTATCGATCTCCTGTTCCTTTAGGAATTGCTGGTGGGCAAATTCGTCCGCCTCCATTGCCAACTTCGCGAGTCGCAGATCGGTCTCCGCGTCGCGAATCGTCTCGTCCATTTTTTCGGTGTCCAGCCAGACCAACGCCTGCCCTTTGCTGACGATCGAGCCATGTGGAATGATACGATCGATCTTTAGGTCGGACAGATGTTTGTTGCCCGCCGAGATTTCGTCCTGGGAGATCGATTCGAACGTCCCGCCAATTTTGACCGGACTGGGTTTCGCATCACTCGCCGACGTCGGCTCGTCATCGCCGCGTGCATTCTGCAAAGACGTCGCCACGAACAACAGTAGCGGCAGGCAAAACAGCCGGGCGGAAGGGGGCGCAAAACGCATCATGTTGCAATCTCTCTTGAAGACGATCTCGGGATGGTGGTTTGTTGGGACCGTCCATTTTACCAGCTGACGGGCCTGATGTCTGACCGCAGCGAATCTGTCTGAACGCCCGCTTGGGGTGATTGCAGTGAGCGGTTCTAGTTTTTCCGGTGTGCCAAAGGCTTTTTCGGCCGACGTCAACTTCCGCAAGGCATTTATCTGCCGTGCCGGTCGCGAGCGGCTATGCTAATGGTCAGTCCCGTTGGTGACTGGTAAATGCTTGTTTCACGCTTTGCTGGTGTGGTCCCATGACGAACGCAGATATCGAAAACGCGACTGAAAAATCGGATCCTTCCCTAGCGGCGACCTATCCGATTCCCGCAGATTTGCTCGCCCTGTCGCGTGAATGCCGTTGGGTCGCCTCGGCAATCGATTTTGAATTCCAGTGGATTGATTCTGCATCCAAATCGGTCTTCAGGAAATCCGTCGACGAATTATTGGCTGAACCGGGTTCACGAACTGAGCTGGTCAGTGAACTTGATCGCGAGTCCGTCATCAAACGTTGGCAAGGTTTGTGTGACAATGGACACGCCGAGTACGAGTATCGCCTTGCATCAAACGAAGGGCCGGCGATCTGGATCCGCGAGACAGCGATTTTGGAGCGAGATGACGCGGGCGAGGCCAGACTGTGTGGCACCAGCCACGACATCTCGGAACAAAAACATTTGAGTCACTCGCTGGGCGAGGCGGAATCGGTCTACCGATCACTCGTTGAAAGTCTGCCGCTGTGTGTGCTACGAAAAGATTCCCACGGCCGATTGCAATACGCCAACGAACTGGCTTGTGACATGATGGGCGTCTCCGCAGCCGCGATTGTCGGCAAAACGGATTTCGATCTCTTTCCGGCCGACCTTGCCAAGAAGTATCTAGCCGACGATCGCCACGTGATGGAGTCTGGGAAGCTGCATCACAATATTGAACGGCACCAGGATTCCGGGGGAAAAATAAAACACGTCGAGGTCTGGAAGGCACCGGTGCATGACGCCGCGGGTGACGTCGTCGGAATCCAAGTGATGTTTTGGGATGTGACCGACCAAAAGAACGCCGAACATCAGGTGGAGTATGAAAAGTTCTTACTTTCGATCCTTTTGGATACGGTGCCCGACGCGGTCTACTTCAAAGACACCGACAGCCGATTCATCCGACTCAGCCGCAGCTGTGCGAGAAAACTCGGGCTGGATGATCCGCGAGATGCAATCGGCAAGTCGGACGCCGACTTCTTTGGCCGCGATCATGCCAAAGAAGCACTCGCCGATGAACGTCGAATCATGGAAACGGGCGAGACGATCTTGACGAAGATTGAGCGTGAGACGTACCCCGACCGAGAAGACACCTGGTGTAGCACAACCAAAGTCCCACTGAGAGATTTGGGCGGCGCGATCGTCGGCACCTTCGGCATCTCCCGTGACGTCTCCAAGCAAAAACGCGCCGAACAGGAACTTTCCAGTGAACGCGACCTGTTGAAAACCATCATCAACAACGTTCCGGATCTGATCTATGTAAAAGATCGCGCCGGGCGGTTCATCACGGCCAATGCTGCATTGGTAAACCTTTTGGGATTGAATTCGCCCGACGACCTGACCGGTAAAACGGACTACGATTTTTCGCCTCCCGAGATGGCGTGCAATTACGTCACCGACGACCAGAACGTCATGCGGACAGGCGAACCCTTGCTGGACCGGGAAGAATCGCACCACGGAGATGACGGGACGCCGCTGTGGTTGCTGACGACGAAAGTCCCCCTGCGCGGACAAGACGGCGAAGTGATCGGCGTCGTTGGAATCGGGCACGATATCACCGAACGAAAAAAGTTCGAAAAAGAATTGCTGGAGGCAAAAGACATCGCCGACAAAGCCAACCGGGCCAAGAGCGATTTCTTGGCAAACATGAGCCACGAAATCCGTACGCCGATGA
>JAGQPO010000500.1 GCA_020426665.1 Planctomycetales bacterium | reverse complement strand
GCAGCGACAATGGGCGGCTAAAGCCTGGACACCAGCACTCATGCTCCTACCGTTCGCACCTACAACATTCTTAGGCGAAGATGCCTGATGCGACTTCGCCTGCGACGTCGGTCAGGCGAAAGTCGCGGCCGGCGTATCGATACGTTAACCGTTCGTGATCGAGACCCATTAAATGCAGGATCGTTGCGTGCAGATCGTGAACGTGCATCTTGTTTTCGAGCGCATAGTATCCGTATTCATCCGTCGCTCCGTACGCATAGCCTCCCTTGACGCCGCCTCCGGCCATCCACATCGTGAATCCATGGGGATTGTGATCGCGGCCATTATTGCCCTGGGCCGTCGGCGTGCGTCCGAATTCGCCGCCCCACAAAACCAAGGTGTCTTCCAGCAACCCTCGCGTTTTCAGATCCGAAAGAAATCCCGCGATCGGTCGGTCGACTTCGGCCGCATTCTTGGTATGCCCTTGGTACAGACCGGAATGCTGGTCCCATTGAACGACACTGTCGCTGTGGGTGACCTGGACAAACCGGACACCTTGCTCAAGAAACCGCCGCGCCATCAAACATTGACGCCCGAAATCTTCCGTGACCGGATCATCGATCCCATACAAATGCATCGTCGCCTGTGATTCCGATGACAGGTCCTGGATCTCGGGCATCGCCGTCTGCATGCGAAATGCCAGTTCAAACGAATTCAATCGCCCCTCGAGCGTCTGGTCACCGCCCACAACCGCCAAGTGTTCGCGATTCATCTGGGCAATTAAATCCAATTGTCGGCGTTGCAAACCGGATTCAATCCGCTCGTTGCGAATGTGCTTCACCTTTGCCGCCAGCGCCGGCAAACTTGCGTTACCGATCGGCGTGCCCTGGCAATGCGCCGGCAAGAACGCGGTGCCCCAGTTGTTGACACCGCCGTGGGCCAACGTTGGACAGATTGTCACGAACGCCGGCAGGTTCTCGTTTTCCGTTCCCAATCCGTAAACCAGCCATGACCCCATGCTGGGACGCACGAATTGGTCGCTGCCGGTATGCAGTTTCAACAAGGCCCCACCGTGCGCCGGATTGGTGCCGTGAACGGAACGCAGAATGCATAGGTCATCGACATGCTGCGCGACATGCGGAAACAACTCGCTTACCGGCAACCCACTTTCACCGTACTGTTTAAACTTCCACGGTGACTTGAGCAGATTGCCTTGCTTGGCGAATGTCACATCGGGCAACTGAAACGGCGGAGCTTTGCCGTGATCCCGATCCAACATCGGTTTGGGGTCGAACGTGTCAACATGCGACGGCCCGCCCTTCATGAACAGAAACACGATTCGTTTGGCACGAGCCGGAAAATGCGGGCCTTTGGGCGCAAGTGGATTCTCCGCCGCAATCGCCTGTTGACCCAACATGGCCGTAAACGCCAAATGACCGAACCCGACAGCAGAGTTTCGAAGCAATTGCCGACGTGACTGCATCGCGAGGTTCCTTTAGCGAAGATAAATGAATTCGTTACAGGCCAACAGACTCTGGCAAAACAGCGACCAAATCTGCTCGCGCCGAATTCGGTTTCCCGAACCCGATTCACGTGACAGATCCGCGACAAACTGTAACGCCTGCTCCATTTCATGTTCCGTCGGCTGGCGTCCCATCGTGCGGCGATACGCCTGCGTGACTCGATCGGCATCGTCGGAGAATTCGGACACCACCGCCTCGGCCAGTGCATCGGCCGAATCCATTACCAGATCGTAATTCATCAGTAACAGGTTCTGCGGCGCGATCACCGTTGCATTTCGCGCCCCCGTCGGCATCGTCGGATCGGGGTAATCAAATTGCGCAAAAAATGCGTAAAGGTTGTTGCGAATCACTGGCAAGTACATCGCACGCCGGACGCTGTCGTATTTCGTGTGATCCTCCGAAGTGTGATTAAACACGAACTGACGGTTTCTTAGTGGCAACGTTTTCCCACCAATCTTTTGATCCAATCGTCCCGAGACCGCCAGAATCGAATCGCGAATTTGCTCGGCTTCCAGACGCCGCAAACTTGCTTTCCATAACAATCGATTCTCGGGATCAACCACCGCGTATTGCTCCTCAAGGGGATGTGAAGACGCAAGTTGATAGACCGAGGAGTGGACGATCAATCGATGTAATTCTTTGATCGACCATCCGCCGGCCATGAACTGGCGTGCCAGCCAATCCATGAGTTCGGGATGTGAAGGACGGTCGCCGAGTTTTCCAAAGTTCTCCGTGGTGCGAACGATGGGCGTTCCAAAGTGCCATCCCCAAATCCGATTGACGATCACACGTGCCGTCAGCGGATGTCGCGTATCGGCCATCCACCGGGCAAGTTCCAACCGTCCGCTGTCGGAGTTTGGAAACACCGGTCTTGCTTCGGACAGACGCATGACCTGGGGGAACTCGCGGGAAACACTTTCGCCAAGGTTCTTGTAACTCCCGCGAATATGAATCGGTAATGTGGGCACGACGGGACCGTCACCGACTCCCATCGCCGCGGTTTCGTCATCAGCCTGACTTTCGAAAGCGCGTGCCACTTCCATCAACCGATAATATTCGGCCAACGTATCCGGGTCGAACGCGAATGCCTCCTTAGACGGCACCGCCAGAAATCCGGACGCGTCCAACAGCGCTGATCTGGCGGCATCAAGTAACGGGTCTTGGATCGAAGTCGCCTTGGGGTCCGATTTCTTGGCATCGGCAAAGGCCAATTCGGCGCGTTGAAACAAATCGCGATAGTAGTCGCGAATCGCGTCAACCTGTTTTTCCGACGCCAAGCGATGCCATGTTTCAAACAGCGGATCATCGCGATGAAAATCCAAATGCATTCGGCAATGATGCAAGATCCGCGGATGCAACTCATGTGGTTGGGCGATCTTTGCGACGGTGGTCAGTGGAGTGGCGACATCAAATTGTGCGGCTGCGGCCAAGTACTCTGCCGCTTTTGAACGTGCATCGTTTTGGATCGACGCGATCGCCGCATTCTTGAAGTCCGTCGCCGCCTTATTCTTCTCCGCGATCTGGGCGTCAACCTGTTTCAACCTCGCCTGTTCTTCATCGCTGGAAAAAGAATGCTCAAACCAATGTTTGATCGCACCCGTGTTTGTGTCGCCGAGTGTTTTGGTGCTTTTAAAGATCGCTGCCAGCGCGTAGTAATCAGATTGCTTGATCGGATCGAACTTGTGGTCGTGACATCGAACACATCCAAACGTCATACCCAGGAACGCCTTGCCCATCGTGTCAAGCTGTTCATCGATAATGTCCATTTCCAACTTTTGACGATCCGGCTCGGCAAGTACTTTTGCCCCCAGCGCCAGAAAGCCTGTTGCCGTTTTGGTTTCCTGCGTCGCATCGGGCAACAGGTCACCGGCAATTTGTTCAACCAAAAACCGGTCGAACGGTTTATCATTGTTAAAAGCATCAACAACGTAGTCGCGATACCGCCATGCCTGACCGTAACCCAGGTTTTCATCCAATCCATTTGAATCGGCATAACGGGCGACGTCCAACCAGTGTCGTCCCCAGCGGACACCATATTGCGGCGAGTTCAGCAATCGCTCAACGACCTTTTCAAACGCCGCCGGCGATTCATCCGCCAAGAAATCATCGACCTCTTGGGGCGTCGGTGGCAATCCGATCAAATCTTGTGTGACGCGCCGAATCAAACTGGCCTTGTCCGCCGCCGGTGCAAGCGACAACCCCTTTTCTTCAAGCCGATGCAGGACGAACGCATCGATCGGATTACGAACTCGACTCGCGTCCGCAACGACAGGCACCGGCGGGTCACCCACTGCTTTGAAAGACCAGAACGAACGTCCCTCTTGGATTCCCATACCGGTCGGCGCCGACAGGCTGACGGGTGCAGATGTTGCCCGACGAGGATCAATCGCCCCATCGGCCACCCACTTTTCAAGCACCGCTACCGCCGATGAAGGCAGCGGATTCTTGGGCGGCATTTGCAAGTCAAGGTTGTCGTATCGGACCGCGTCGATCAATAAACTTGCCGACGGATCACCGGCGACGACTGCGGTACCGGAGTCACCGCCTTGGGCTAAACCCTCCGCGGTGTCCAACCGCAGACCACCCTTCACGCGGGCGTTCGCCGAATGGCAATCGAAACAATGCTCGACCAAAATCGGTCGCACCTGTTTTTCGAAGAATTCGATTTCTTGGGCGGTTGGTTCGTTGGCCAGAACCGGTGAGACAACGATCACAAGAGTGCTTAAGGCAACAAGAGTGCTTAAGGCAAACTGTGCGGCCGCGTCCTTCGCGAATCGAAGCGTCTCGCAGAGCGGGTGGGATGGGCGAGTTTTCATGGCGGGTCATCAGAGGCGGGCTTGGCATATAGTATAACCGATTCCCGCACCAGGTTGCAGCGAAAGCCGTCAAAGCCGACAGTGAACGGATAAAGCCGCTGATTCCGCCGTTGATTCCGCTGCCGATTCGGCGATCAATGTCAGTCGAATTCGTTTTCGTCTGCCTGATGTGTGCGGTCTGATGTGTCCGGTCTAACGACGTCCTTCACGCTCCCGATTCTCATGTTAACTGAATCCACTCGCCAAGCCGACTTTCCGTCACTTTCCGGAAAGTCTTACTTTAATACTGCCGCCGAAGGCATCCCCCCCACCGTCGTTCTGGACGCTCTGCGGCAGTACGGGCAAGATAAATTGCTTGGCATGGACGGCCGTGATCGCCATGCGGTTGTGTGGGAAAACGCAAAACAGCAATTGGCCAACGCCTATGGGCTGTCCCCGAATGAGGTCGGCCTGTGCTCCTGTTCATCCGAGGCGTACAACCTGGCCGCGATGGCGTTGCAACTTCGCGAGGGTGACGAAGTCGTCATCAATGACCTCGACTTCCCGGCCGGTTCGACACCCTGGTTGCACCCGAGTTGCCCGGCGACCGTGAAACTGTGGCGGGCTCGCGACTGGGCACTTCGCGTTGAAGACTTAGTCCCTTTGCTTAGTCCACGAACACGCCTGGTTACCAGTTCGCTGGTAAGCTTTTTCAACGGGCATCAGATCAATCTTCCCGAAATGATCGCCGCGGTCCGCCGCCACTCTCCGTCGCTGGTTTCACTTGACGTTACCCAGGCCTTAGGGCGCATCCCGCTGGATTTGTCTGATGTTGATTTAATCATCAGTTCGACGCACAAATGGATCTTGGCGACGCACGGCGGCGGCTTGGTCGGCGTGCCCTCGGCCAGTGCGGATCGATTAACCGCACCGGCCGGTGGTTGGTTTCATTTGGAAAACGCTTTCGGATCGGAACGTTTCCAGCGGGCGATCCCGAAATCAGGCGCGGCCAGTTTCTCCGTCGGCATGCCGAACTATCCTGCCGTTTACGCCATCGAGGCGGGATTGAAATACATCGAATCGATTGGTGTCCAAGCGATCGACATGCATTGCAAACCGCTGGTGCGAAGGTGCATCGACGAATTAAAAAAGTTACCGGTGCGATTGATCACACCCGACGAACCCGAACACATCGCCGGCATCGTGGCGTTCATGCACCCCGACGCCGAACGCATCTACGCGGCGCTGCACGAGCAAGATATTCACGTCATGTGCCACGCGGGCCGTTTACGTGTTGCGATCCACGGCTACAACGACGAAGCATCCGTCGATCGGCTGATTGACGTCCTGCGCAAAACGCTTTGACCGATCGTCTGCTTACCCATTTAAGCTACGACGAGAAAAAAACCTTTTCGGCGGTGCCGCGCAAGATCCAGTTTCGGTCGGCATCACTTAAGAAGTCAAGCTTGCTTCGAATCAAGTCAATCGAGTCCTGATAGGTGTGACCCTCGCCCACTTGATACGGGCAATCCGTAGCCCACATCAAACGATTGCTGCCAAACTCATTTTTCAGTCGATGAATCATGTCGCCCAGGTCCGTGTATGGCGATGATTTTTTTCCAAGCGCGTAAAAAGCCGATGTTTTGACGTAAGTGTTCTTGTGCCGGGCAAGTCGACAAAGTGCATCAAGGTCACGATCGTGTATCGTTCCATCGATCCCGATCCGTGCGAAATGGTCGATCACGACGGTCGTTTGGGGATACTGTCGGCACATCTTGTCAACCGATGCCAAATACTCCGGATTGATCAACGGGCAAATCGCCATCGATAAATCAGCTGCCGCCGACCACATTTTTTTCATCCCTTCGGATTCTAGCCAACTCTCGGTGGGTTGCTTTCCGGACACGATTCGAAACCCACGGACACCTTGGGCGCGTAGCAATTTCATTTTTTCAGCCGGACCGGATTCCGAATCAATCACCGCCACGCCGGAAAATTTGCCCGGATACTGCTGGATCACATCGAGCATGTAGGAGTTATCGAACCCATAAAAACTCATCTGAATCAGCACAACACGGCCCACACCAGACGGCTCGGCGTGAGAGAGCAACTGCTTCGCGGTAAAACTGGGCGGCTGCATCGATGAAACGTCATACCGTTTATCCAGCGGATACGCGGTCGTGTCCGGCGTCCAGACGTGTGCATGCGCGTCGATGTAATGTTTATCATGATCCGTATCGGCAACGCCCCGACGCGCAGGCATGACGGCCGCGGCTGCGATTGCCGCGGTGCCGGCCATCCATTTCCGCCGCGTCGTGGGATATCGTGACGCGACCTGCTGCAATGAAGCAGCGCAAGTTTCCATTTGGCCACCACTGACAAGAGACTGCTTTGACTGACAACGATTCACCGCTTGCGATCCTCAAAGAGTTGGTTCGAATTCCTAGCCAAAACCCAATGGGTCGTGAACAAACCGGTCCGGGCTGGCTGGAACAGGGTATGGCCGAATGGCTTTGCCGTTTTTTTACCAGACACAACATACTCCACCGATACGACCAGATCGAATCGGGGCGCGGAAATGTGATTGCCAGAATCGATGGGGCCGCGGACCGACCGACCATCCTGGTAGACGCCCACCAGGATACCGTTCCCGTGGCGGGCATGACCATTAACCCGTTCGACCCGCTGGAGAGGGACGGCCGGCTGTATGGCAGGGGCGCCTGTGACGTAAAAGGGGCGATGGCGGCAATCCTTTCAGCGGTTGTACGCCTGAACCACATCGATCCGCGATCACGCGCTAACGTCATCGTTTCGATGACCTGTGACGAAGAACTAGGACAAATCGGAGTCCGTGATCTGATGCGGCGTCTTGCATCGGGCGACCCGTTCTTTCCACGAAAACCCGACATGGCCGTCGTCGCGGAACCCACTCAGTTGGACGTCGTCGTCGCGCACAAGGGTGTTTTGCGTTGGAGAATTCAAACCGATGGAGTGGCGGTGCATAGCAGTCGTCCGTCACAGGGCAACAGCGCGATCTACGCGATGGCCAAGATTGTCGGCGCATTGGAGCGATTGGCCGACGAACTCCAAACATCCGGGCCCGAACATCCGTTGTGCGGACGACCGACACTTAGTGTGGGGACGATCAATGGGGGCGAAAGTGTGAACATCGTTCCCGACCGCTGTGTCATCGAGGTTGACCGCAGGGTCATTCCGGGCGAATCATTTGATGCGATTCTGCAGGAAACCCGCCAGTGGATCAGCAGGCAGACTAAAATCGAGTTCCAGATGTTGCCCCCAGACACGACCTGCGAACCGTTGCTGGATCGCAAAAACGATTCACTTGCGGAATCATTGGTCGCAACCACGCGAAAAACAGTTGGTTCGTCACGACCAATCGGAGTAGCATTCACGACACAGGCACCCCAATTCGCAGACGCAGGAATTCCGACCGTTGTCTTTGGACCTGGCTCGATCGAACAAGCACACACCAAAGATGAGTGGATCCAGATCGAACAGATGGATCAGTGTTCCGAGATACTTTACGATTGGATCACAGGTTTCTGAAAAACACGTTTCTGAAAATCAGGCGTCCCGAAATAAACACGGTCGATCACCTCGGTCGGCTTAATGATTCGGAGTATTCTTCAATATGTTTACCGTTTCATGTCCATGTGGCCAAACGGTCCAAGTTCGGACGTCGAAATCGGGAACGACGATCCAATGCCAATCATGTGGCGGACAGTTTGTCGTGCCGTCGTTGGGCGAGATGAAACGCCTTGTATTGCACGGCCAGCCGATTGTGGGACAACAAGTCGACGTCGCCACGAATGCCTCCTCCGACGCACCTTCGGAAATCCCAAGTTCGTTTTACGCCCATTTCAGTGGTGAGGTTGGATCCACCGGCCGCGCTTCATCGACGGCGATGGAAAATTATTCGGGTGTCGTCGTCAGTGCGATCGACGATGTGCTGGCCGCCGCCCGCTTGGAAGCCCAGGACCATGGGTTCGAAATGATGGTGTCACTGGCTGTGTTGCCAAATGCGACACGACTGATTCAAATCGAAACGGTTCCCTCGACAAACGTCGATCGTGAATCGGACGCTCGGGCGGACATGGTGCGATTGATGACCCAAAAAATCGAATCGATCGCGATGCCCGACGTCCAAGACGGACCGGTCGCGTTTGTCGTTTACCGTCGCGTCAATTTGGATGCCGTAAACAAACTCGGCGTTAAACCATTCAGCCGTTTTCAAGACAGCATCGAAAAGCTGGGTCTCGATGAAGCGTTGACCCTTGCCACTCAGCAGACGAATCAAACACAAAATCTATCGCCGGCCCGAGTCAGCCGATGGCGCGTGATGTTTGATCGCGTTCGTCGAGTCTTTTCAAAGCCGGCCAAGGTCCAGACGGCACCACCACCACAAACGCCGGAAGACAAATACCAAAATATAGTTGCTTGGATTGAATACACGAACGATCGATTTGAACGTATGTCGGACGCCGAACTGCAACACATGCTTCGCAGAAGTCCGACCGAACTAGCTCTGCATGTTGCCGTCGCCGAACGTTACGCGCGAAAAGAAAACAGGGAACAAACGATCGACGCCTATTCCGGTGCAATCGCGCTGGCGCCGGACTGGGCACCGCTGCTGGGTCGACGGGGCTTGCAACACCTGATGGCGGGAAACCATCAAGCCGCGCTCGTCGACCTGAACAACGCCATCCACCTGGCGCCCTTTTCCTCGTGGTTCTATTTCCACCGTTCAAAAATCTTCACCGAATTGGATGCCTGGGAACCGACGCTTGCGGATTTGGACAAGGCAATCGAATTGGCCCCGCGAGAACCCGTGTTCCGATTTCGCCGCGCCGAAATCCAGATCCACTTGGAAAACTCTGAACGCGCCTTGGATGATCTTGGCCGGATCCTGAAACTCGATCCGCACAACGGTGCCAGCCATGCGATGTTGGGTTGGCTGCACCAGCAGGAGGATCTGCGTAACGAGCCGTTGGCCCACGAACATCTGAGTCATGCGATCGAATTGATGCCCGGCGAAATTGCGCCTTGGATTCACCGCAGCATGCTTTACGCTTCGCAAAACAAGTTCGAACTCGCGTTGGACGACTGCGATCACGCCATCGAAATCAACAAGGAACAAGGACATGCCCACGCGCTTCGGGGGCGGATCTTGCAAATGCAGGGAGAGTTTGATGATGCGATTCAGTCGTGCAACCGTGCGAT
>JAGQPO010000499.1 GCA_020426665.1 Planctomycetales bacterium | reverse complement strand
ATCAGCCGACTCGCGCGAGCGTTCGGGCCGCATGCAGCACGCCGGTAAACGCCCGTACGCTGGCGCGAAACGGCTAATATCAATGAAGGCTCGCCAATCGAAAGACATCAGCCGACTCTTGCGGTCGTTCGGGCCTCGTGCAGTAACCTCGTCTGCGCCCGTACGCTTGCGCGAAACGGCTAATATAACGACACTATCGCATCCTCTTGCGTTTCCAAAACTGATAACCGGGGATGAAGAAACACAGCGCCGACGTGACCCCGAAGATCAGGTGCCCGAACTGCGGTGCCACGGCCATCATGACCGAAGCCGCCAACAAGGCGATCGCTTGGAAGTAGAACACGCCGGTCAGCATCCCGGCTTTGATGATAAACACCATCGCGCTGATCACGCCCAACAACGGCGACAGGACCAGCACATCAAGTCCGAGCAACCATTCGATTGGGAATAGCATCCCGATCGCAATCATGCTGCCGCCCCAGACGTGGGCGATCTGACGTTCAACAAACGTGACCGGGCCAAGCCGTTGACGCAGTTTCCAAAACACGGTTGCCCAGGCGCCCAATCCGATCGTCCACATTCCCATGTAAACATAGCGGTTTCTAAAGCCCAGGTACTCAAGTTGCCAGGTCAAATAGCAGGCGACCAACAGCACCATTGAGTGCCACATCCAAAGGGTGCCCCAGTTCTCCAAAACGCCCGCATGATGCGTTTCGCGAAAAATCCGGGCGATGACTTGTGCAAAGCGGCCGCTGCGCGCCGAGACGACTTCATCCGCCAAGAACGCGTCCAAGTCGTCGGCCAAATCACCGGCGCTGGCGTATCGCAAGTCGATCGGTTTTTGTAGGCAACGAATGACGATCATTTCCAGGTCACGATCCAGGCTCGGCCGCAGCGCGCGTGGCGGACTGGGATCTTGTTCGATGACCAACATCACCAATTCGACCGGTGTTTCGGCGACAAACGGCGGACGCCCGGTTAGCGTGAAGTACAACATGCAACCCAAGGAGTAGATATCGGTCGCCGGTCCCAGTAATTCGCGTCGGCCGCCGGCTTGTTCGGGCGACATGTACGCGGGAGTTCCGACCAACATTCCGCTGCGAGTTAAATCGGCGTCGACGCCAGACTCCTTGGCCAATCCAAAATCGGTGATCAGAGGCTTGCCATCGGGCCGAAGCAGAATATTGCTGGGTTTCAAATCCCGATGCACGAATCCTTGACAGTGCGCGAAGTGTACCGCGCGTGCAACATCGGCAATGATCCTTGCCGCTTCACGTTGAGGAAGCGGTCCGCGCGCACCACGCTGGGAAAGTGTTTCGCCTTCGATGTATTGCATACTGAAAAACGGTCGGCCATCGATATCACCGACTTCATAAACCGGAACAATGCCGGGGTGCACCAACCGGGCGGTCGCAGCGGCTTCGGCAAGAAAACGTTTCAGATCTGCGTCGCTGGCCAACCGTCCGCGCAAAATCATTTTAATCGCGACCTCACGATCAAGACTTTGCTGGCGGGCGCGAAAGACCACGCCCATCCCTCCGCGTCCGATTTCTTCAATCAATCGATAATCACCAACCAGGGTCGGCAACTGCAATTGTCCAAGCTGGCGATCCTCGTGTGAGCCGCTGCGGGGACGTTCCTCCGACACCGCTCCGGCAGTGTCCGTGACCAGGACGGCGCCCCAAAGTTTCTTTAGCTCGTCGGCAAGATCCGGGTTTTCTCGGCAAACTTGATCGAAATCAATTGGATCGCCTTGGCAGATGGCGTCGGTCATGTCCGAAAGAAGGTCTGCGAGTCGTTGTTCGTCGGACGGCGAAAGCTCACTCACCGCTGGATCTCGTCTGACTTCGCGGACGCTTCACCGTCAGACGACTGCAACATCTCGCGCAGACGTCTGACCGCACGCAGGTATCTCATGCTTGCCGCCGGGGTGTTGAGCCCCAGTACTTCGGCGATCTCCAAATTGGACAGATGTTCGTAATGCCGCATCAGGATGATTTCGCGGTCTTGATCGTCCATTTTTTCAATCGCCGATTCCACTCGTTGGGCAATTTCACGCTGTGTTGCGGCGGCGGCCGGCGTCAGTCCGGGATCACACAGTTGTGCGGCAAGTTCCATCGTCGACTGATCAGGACCGGCCGGCGACGCGATCGGTTGTTCGCGATCCATGTTGCGTTTAGCACTGACGCGGTGCCGGCGATAGGTATCGATGATGCGATCCCATGCGATTTGTCGCAACCAAAGATGAAACGCCATGGAGGGGTCGGCCAAATACTTTTCAAGTCGACCGCTGGCTTCGACCATCACGTCTTGGACAACATCACTGACGTCGACACGACGCTGGACCTTGCGGTCCAGACGCAATTCGACCAGTCGACGGATCGGGGCGCGGTGTTTTTCCAGCAGACGATTGACGGCGTCCGAGTCGCCTTCCCGCGCGGCACTCAGCAAAGTTTCCGTCAGGTCATCACTGGCCCAAATCGATTTTGCCATCGTGCCCTTCTCGCGTACCGTACTGTTATTACAGTGATGTTGGCTTGCCGAAATCAACTTGATCCCAGGCAGGTTTCTCGCCTAAACGCAAAATCTTGACGATGCTTCTTTCACGTGTTGCATTGCCGTTTTCAACGGCCCGATTGCGTGAGCTTTGAAGTTGCGTTTTTTAGCCCGGAGGGCGACACAGCGCCACGATTTTGTGTCGCCCTCCGGGCTAGAAAACGCAAAATCAAAACGCGTCAGCGAGGGACCAGCCATGACCGCAACGTCCCTTCGTCCAACTATACGATAGCCGAACGGGAAGCACACGTTACTTCGCAGGGTGAAGAACGATATTTTTGAATCGCACGACCATCGGATCGCCACGGTGCAATTGGAATGCGATCACACCTGACGATGCCGACTTGTCACTTTGGTTGTCAATCACTTCGGCGGTCATCGTTTCGTTGATGAAGTGTTGCAGATGGTTGCCCTTGGCAACGATGCGGTAATCGTTCCATTGACCGGGATGGATGCCGTTACCAAGTTTTTGGCCATCGGCAAACTGCTTCCGCGTCTTTTCGCCTTTTTCATCGATGGTCACCGATTGACCGCGTTCGGCCAGGATTCCGCGTCCCTTTTCTTCGTACAGGATTCCGGCGTAGCGGTTCGTAAAATCGATGTCGGCCTGGTAACCGCCGACCACAAACTTCTCCTTGTCGATGATCTTGCTGCGGTATTGAACGCCCGAGTTGGTGTTTTCAATTTTGAACTGAAACGTCAATTCAAAATCACTCGGTTCGCTGCCGGTGTAGATCAAGAACGTGTTCTGCTCGAGTGGTTTTTCGGCGACGGTGCGTCCGACGATCTGGCCGTCTTCGACCGACCAAAGGTCGGCCCGTCCGATCCATCCCGAGAGGTCTTTTCCGTTGAACAACGAGACGGGCTCGGCGGCCTTGTCCTGGCCTTGCAGATGACCTTGAAAAGCGGTGACGAACAGCAGAAGAGCGGCAAATGCAGATGAGTAACGGGTCATTTCGATTCTTGTTGTGTGGGGGGTGAATGCCGGACACCCAGATTCGGGTTTCCGATCCGGCAGGAGGAATGCCAGATTGTAATCCATTCCGCGATGAAGTTTTGATCAAGGACGCCGGGCAGCGGTTAAGACAAAGTCAATTCAGCATTATGCTTGCCCCATGATGCGATCTTTTTCTTTGCTTTCTCTCCCGTCGACATGTGTCTTTTCCTGCCTCGTACTGCCTTGCCTCGCACTGCTGGGGGCCGGATGCACTCCGGAATCCGGGGTCGACGCTTCCCGACAAAATGATCACCCGACCGGGATCATCGCCGCTACGAATCACCTGGCGGCGTCGGTCGCAAGTGGGACGCCGGAACTGGCGAAGGAGACAGGCGGCGTCGCCCAGTGGCCTGCGTTATTCGGTTCCGATCGAACCAGTGTTGTCGACGCGGCCATCAACCCGAAATGGCCAGACGGCGGCCCCGAGTTGATTTGGCAAGTTGACTGCGGGACCGGGTATGGATCGCCCGTGACGGCCGACGGGCGTGTCGTTTTCAATAGCCGTGTCGGTGATCATGAAATTGTTCAGTGCCATGATGTTGCCACTGGCGAACTTCGGTGGAGTTACCGATATCCGACGTCGGCGGTATGTGATTTTAAATACAGCGACGGTCCGTACAGCACACCAACGATCGACGCGACCGGGCGGCGTGTTTTCAACGTCGGCGGCCAGGGTCAATTTTCGTGCTTGGACTTTGACACCGGCAAAGTCGTGTGGGTCCGAGACTTACATGCGGAGTATGGCGTCCAAGCAGACATCTTTCCGGTCGGCGCCAGTCCGCTGCTTGATCGAAAGACAGTGCGAGGCGACGGTCAATTGATTTTCAATCTTGGCGCCCGAGATCGTTCGGCAGGAATCATCAGTTTGAATCCGGACAACGGAGAAACGAATTGGCAGGCAACGGATCATGGCCCCAGCTACGGCACGCCGTTTGTTACCGACATTCATGGTCAACGATTTGCGTTTGTATTGACCGACGAAGGATTGGTCTGTTTGAATCCCGATGACGGTTCCGTCGACTGGAATTTCGAGTATCGCCGAAAAGGTGACCTGGTACGCAACGCAACTTCGCCGCTGGCGTTTGACGACAAAGTACTGGTCGTCAGTTCCGGACTTGGCGGCGTTTGTCTGGAAGTCCAACCCGATCGCAGCTACATACAGTCGTGGCGGCAACGTCGGACACTTGATTCCCAGTACAACACCTTGATTCTGGGGAACGATCAGGCCCACGTTTACTCCTTTACATCCAGTGGCCAGGGCGGCGCCGAGTTCCGATGTGTCGACTTGAAAACCGGATCGTTGTGTTGGACCTATCCGAGCGTTTTAAAGCGAGGCATGGGGCTGGCATCCGGCGACGCATTGATTCTGCTCGGAGAACGTGGGCATCTGGCGTCGCTGGCCTTTACGCACCAATCGCCACGGGTGATCTCGTTCACCGCACAACCGTTGATGACAGAACCTTGTTATTGCAGTCCGGCGATTTATGACGACCGGCTGATTTTGAAAGACGAAACCCGTGTGGCGGTGTTTGATTTGGGTAGTTAGACCCTCACGCTGCGAACTATTTGCTGCTGACGTTTTTTCGGCGCTTGTACAGGTGCAAAAACTGGACGTTGGTCAAGCAGAACTCTTCCAGTCCGCAAGAGTGGATCACCGAACTGTTACAAATCCGGCATACGATTCCCGGCGCGATCCCTTGGTTCACTGAGATCACGGCTTTGTCAAAATCTGCACGTCGGGAGCTCAGGTACGCCAAGCCGCCTTGGCTGATGTCGCGCGTGATCGCAAAAAACGGCGCGCCCGACTCTATCATTTTATCGTCAAGTGGCTGGACTGAAATTTCCAGGGTGCGCGGGATCCGTCGGCTCGCTCGACGCTCCGGTCCGTCGTACGAATCTGCGGAATGCAGCAATGATTCGACGCCGGGGTCGATTGATTGAGTTGATGTCATGGTTTCAACGGTAGCGATTTGGTTCGAATGTCCGGATTGGACCGCCTGGGAGGCCGATCCGCCCGACTCGGAGACACGGAATTGGACAGAGAACTTTAAGTCGCAAAACGGGTGAGTGCATTTCGGCTCGCTCGATCCGGCCGTCGGTTTTTCCTCACCGTCCACGCCCCGGTCCTGACATCAATGAACGTTCGATAATCAAACGACATCGGCCGACTCGCGCGGTCGTTCGGGCCTCATGGGGTAACCTCGTCGGCGCCCGTACGCTGGCGCG
>JAGQPO010000498.1 GCA_020426665.1 Planctomycetales bacterium | reverse complement strand
GGTGATGATGAACCAAATGTTGATTCCGGATTCGATCGCCGGATAGGTCATCGTGTACCGAAATGTTTCAAACTTAGGCACCCAGTTTTCGACGAACCATCGCACCTGTTCGCCCAGTGCTATGGTTTCGGGGAATAGCGACGCGGTGTGGGCGTCGTCTCCCATTCCCAGCAGAACAAGGTCCCAGTGTGGCCAACGGTCACTGAAATGCTCGCGCAGAGTCTGGTCGTATTGTTCGGCGGCCGACGCAGGCGATTCGACGTTCACCGGAACCGGATGGATATTCTGTTCCGGGATATCGACGTGATCCAGCAACGCCGTTTTGACCATGTTGAAGTTACTGTCCTGGTGGTCGGCCGGAACATTTCGTTCGTCGCCCCAGAACAAATGGATTTTGCTCCAGGGCAGATCACGCTCGGAGAGCATTTCGTAAACGCGTTTTGGCGTTGATCCGCCCGAAAGTGAAACCCGAAAAACGCCATTTTCTTCAACGGTGCGATGCGCGAGTTCACAAAATGAATCAGTGACACTTTGTTGCAACGACGCGACATCGTCATAGGGTTGGAAAGGGTACTTCATGTTTCTCAATGCGAGGCGAGATGGAGCATGCGAAGGTTGCAGCCCCTTTTTTAGCCTCATTGCTCCGATCAAGCTACCGACCGGTACTTGCTGGGCGGTCAACCGAACAAGACTTCTTTGCTGGGCCGCTGGCCCAAATCTTGGCTGCGGTGCATCAGACCGACCTTCTGCATTGCCAACCTGGCAAGAAAAGCGGGATTTGTTGTCAGGTAACGTTTCCACAATCGCTGGGGTTCTCGGCAGAGGCGATAGAACCACTCCAGTCCATTGCGTTGCATCCACGGAGGCGCCTGGGCGAGGACGCCTGCATGGAAGGCGAACGCAGCACCAACGGCAATCAGAGGCATATGAAGACGGGATCGCATTTCAAAGGCAAACACTTCTTGTTTCGGGCATCCCAGGCCGACAAAGCACATCCCTGCACCACTGGCGTTGATTTCACCGGCCAGTTCGTCGCGTTCCGATTCCGACAGAGTGCGAAACCGACTGGCACGTTTGCCGGCGATTCGCAATTGCGGATACTTTTGACACAGTGCGTCTGAAAACTTAGTCAGCATTTCCTCCGTTGCGCCGAAGAGAAACACCGGTATGCCTTGCTCGGCAGCCCGCTGACACAAGATCAGCGTCAGGTTCGGTCCGTAGACTCGGTCGTTCAGTTTGCATCCGTGCAACAGATTCAGCGCCCATCGGACCGGTTGCCCGTCGGGGCAGACCATGTCGAATTGGTTTAGTCGATAGCGGTGTTCGCGGTCACCGACACCGGTCATGACGCCGTGGACTGCGAGTGCCGTTACGGCCATCGCTTGGTGATTCTTGCCCGCTTCAATCACGCGCGCAGCGGCGGCGTCGTAATCGATCGCATCGACACCGATGCCAAGAACATTATGTTTTCCGAGGTTGATCACAATTACAGAGAAAGAGTCGAACGGGGAATGGTTGTTGTTAGTTGGACGAGATGGTTTTCACGATCAGGACTGGTCGGGTCGTCGCTCGTTGTATTGATGGTGTTGGGGACACCGTTGTTGGTCGCTTGTCCGCCAAGCAGCTTGTGCGATTGTCCGATCATTGTGTGAACGTCAAACGATTGCGAATACAACTGCAATGCCCAGCGGACAATCTCCAGTTTCTCTTGACGGGGCATTTTCATACCGGGGAAATATGCCATCTGCTGGTCGTCTTCTCGGCCCAGGAAATCAGGCGGGTGCAACAGCAATGAAGGTGCGGTACCGGTGATTCGGCACAGTCGAAACGCTGTTCGCAAATAGCTCTTGGCGGCGAGTTTTGAGACACTTGCCAGAAACGTGAAGTAGCTGAAATGGATCGGAGTCCGCACTAGTGGCATCACGGTGACGGGAATCTCCCAAAGCGAATGGTTATCAACTGTTCGCCGGAAAGGGCGGTTGGGGTTGCGCATTGCAGCGAATCCCCCGTACAGTTTCTTGGCCTTTTCTTTTTGTTCGCCTTTCAACTTCGTGCGTGCCATGAACACCGCGCGGGCCACCGGAGCCAACGATGTCGGAAAGATGGACGCGTCGTAAACGTAGTTCAACTTGCCCAACACGCGTAAGACTTCGTCGGGGCATGAAAATCCGGGGCCGCGAAATCCTTTGGCTTGGCAGCCCAGTGACATTTCAATCGCATCGTGAGTGCCGACGATTTCGTCAAAGATTTCCCTTTGATCCATCGTATGCATCCACGGCAAATGATTCATGGAGTGGTTCGCGAACTCATGTGCCGGCAACTGTTTCAGCGACTCGATTGCCCGCACATCGGACTCGTTTTTCAGGTCTCTGCCGACCACGAAGACGGTAAGCGGAAGATTGAATTGCCCAAGTGTTTCCAAAACTCGCTCCGCGACGATATTCAAGTAGCTGGTTACTGATTCCCAGTCACTTCTTCCCGCCGCACGGAGGTACGCCCACTTGTTATCGAAATCAATCGACAGGCTGGCGATCGGTCTCGGCGCAGGTTTGTTGGGACCGTTCATGTCACGTCACCGCCGGTTATCTTTTTCGATACGCCGACCAAATCGGCGATTGCGGAAATGACACCTTCCGCGGCCCAGTTTGGTGTGCAATGTGCGATTGATTCTTGGCATCGTCTTTGCATGAGTTCGACATCAGCGGACGATAATCCGAAATATTGGTCCAATGCGATTGCCAAGGAGGCGTTGTCACATGGGTCGTATTGCCAGCCATTGACGCCGTTTCGAATTAATGTCGTTGTCGCCTGCGCGTAGATGCTTCCGATCACCGGCAACCCGGCATGCAATGCTTCATTGACGACCATCAACCATTCGTCTGCTAAGGTGGGCGCGATGGAGGCCCCGCACTGTTTCATTTCGTTTGCAAGCGCCAGGGGCGGCAGATTGCCGAGTAATTTCATCGTCAGGTTTGGTGGCCGCTCGAATCCTTGGATTTCGGATTGCAACGGCCCGTCGCCGGCTAGTCGCAGCTCAATGACGCGTTGGGGGTAACGGTTGCAATACGCCGCCAGTTGGTTGATCATCGGCACGACGCCTTTCCGCGCACACAGCTGACCGACATACAGCAGCCGAGATCGCTTTCGGGAATCATTCGAGTCATCCGGGGGGCGGCACAGCGTTCGGTCGTCCGCCGCGTAGGGCAATCGATACAGCCGGCTCGGGTCGGCACCAAGTTGGCGGAGGTAACGATGGCATGATGGCCCGTTGTAAGTGATCGCATCGGCACGTTGGATCAATTGGCGTCGCAACAGTTTTCGCATCCAACCGCGATTGGTTTCCGTGTGTTCGCTCATGTATGTGCACAAGATGCTTTTCGTCTCGGGGTGATTCTGGCAGTAACGCACCGCCCCAAGAGATCGCGCACCCAGCTCCAGCGACATCACGATGTCCGGTCGCAACTTGGACAGGCGGCTGGATGTGTCGCGTGGAAAGTGCACATACAGCGGGTCGACAAAACTGGCGTGAGAATCCGCGAGTTTCTGTTTCCATCGACGACGGATCGTGACCGTTTTTTGAACCGAAACGTCTAAGCCGCCCCAATCAACTTGAAAATCACGATTCGGTTCGATGTGCGTGCTAAGCAACACGTGAAAGTCTTGGACCCGCTGAGCAATCGCCTGCAGAACCCGAACTTGATAGAGCGGAATGTAGTGGGTCAAAAACACGACGCGGGCCGGAATGATCTCCGTGGACGCCGGCTGGTTTGCGGTCCATACATGGCCGCCCCGTACACGATCGGTCGCTGAATGCCGGGCTGGTGTGTCCCGGATGACCGGCTGTCGGCGCGAATTGATTCGGTTATGTGCGATCACTGCGTTATTTTGGTTCAAGACCGCATTTACCTGTTAACTGCTCTATTCGCTACCGCGTCCTGTAATCGGTACGACGATGGTTCGAGCGATCAGACCTAGATCTTTCCACAGGCCATGTCGATCGACGTACCGCAAATCCATGCGCATCCAGTCATCAAATGTCTCTGCGGCGGTCTTGTCGACTTGCCAATAGCAGGTCATGCCGGGTGGAACGTCCAGCCGACGACGGTGCCAGTGGTCGCACGCCCGGCTCTCGTGCCATGGCAATGGACGCGGTCCGACGAGAGACATTTCTCCTCGAAGTACATTAATCAGCTGTGGCAATTCATCAATGCATGTCTTTCGCAGGAAGTGACCGACCTTGGTCACACGGGGGTCGTATTTGATTTTGAATGCCGGCCCGTCACGGTGGCTGATTTGACGTAGAGCCGCTTGTTTGCTTTCCGCGTCGACCACCATCGTCCGCATTTTGTAGATCAGAAATGGTTTGCCGCCCATTCCCTCGCGGGTTTGTCTGAAAAACGCCGGCCCGGGGCTGGTCAATTTGATGGCAACAGCCGCGCCAACTAAAAGCGGGCTGACCATCACCAATCCGACGCTCGCTCCCAACACGTCCACGGATCGTTTGACGAATCGCCGGGTGAACGGTCGCTCAACGAGCGTGTCTTCGCTGGTCACACAGATTTTGGTTCGACAAGCCGTCGCCGTCATGCTGTGCGATAGTCGGGGAGCCGTTTGCTGGGTCAGAGGCGTTTGCTGGGTCCGCAGCATGTGGATCGCCGGGGCACTTTTTTCGTGGACCATCAATGCGGGGCCTTCCGACGATTGGCGGTCCAGCGGTATCCATTTTGATTCTGATGCATCGTCACGTCTACGTTTTCCGCCGCCGGTCGGCAAGTACCGGTCTTCGTCCGGGTCGAAGCCGTCCGGGTCATGGACACGCAGTGAAAGGTGGGCGTCAATGTGTCGCGTTTCACAAAGGCCGTTTAGGCGGTCCAGGACGGATCGGCCACCCATTTCCGGCGTATCAACAAGCAAGATCCCAAATCGGTTATTGCCCAAGTCGGCTTTCTGGTCCGTCAGACGCACGTTGCGATGTAAAAGGCGGATCAAGTTCTTTCGCCTCACGCCCAATTGTTTGCGACCGATCAAATCGATGTTGATGATGCAAAATGGAATGGAGCGTCGCGTCGCACGGATCCGTTCGCGAGAGATTTCGCGATTGAATTCCGTGGTCGTCAAAAGCATCGAATCGCCGTCGCGCAACTGCGACTTCATCGATCTCAAGCGATTAATAAACGTGCCAAACACGGGGCACTCCACCCTCATGTGAAATCTCAAATGTCATCCGATTGACGATTGAGATTCGATGTAAATGTTTTGTGGCGGCATCCTGTGCCACATGCGTTCAAGTTGTAAGTCTTCGTTTGATCGGTGTCGCGATCTATCTATCGCGGCAGTACTTTCTCGTGTGACGCCGATGCCACCATCGGTGCGTCGGCCTCTTGTTGTTCTATGGTTTCCGATTCTTCCAGGTCGGCTGCATGTCGTTCGGCCAATCGGTTTCTATGCCCGCTGCGACCATTCGACTCCGCTGCCAACGAACCTGCTTCAAAGCTGATTGCGTAGGTCATCGTGGGTCGCGGGGTGTATCGGAGTAACGCTTGCAGCACGCCAAGTCCTAGCCCGACCAAGGCACCCAGGACGGCAAGTACGGACCGAGGCGGACCGGATTTTTTCAGGTTCAGCGACGCGTTTTGGATCACGGTAACGTCGGAGATGTTCTTGCGATCGAGTTCAAAAATGATCCTCGCTTCCTCCAGACTTTTGGCATGATCTTTCAAGCTCTCTTCGGCGATGTCGGCTTGCCAACGAAGTCTGGCTAAATCCACGGAGTCGTGATTGAGTCGAAGTAATTCGTCACGCGTCTTCTGTAAACTTGATCGCAATGATTCGCATTTGCTTTTCAGCCCTTCCGCGCCGGCGGAGGCTAGCGAATACTCGCTTTCGAGTTGTTGCCAGATCGGATTAAGAGCTTCACGCGTGAGTTCACGCATGTCACTTTCGCCGGCGGCAATCTCCGTGCTGCGCGACATCTTTTCTTGCAACATTCGATAACGCGGGTGCGTCGGCTTCAGTGTCGCCAGCTGTTCGCTCTCTTGGACCTGTTCACCAAACAATTGTGTTCTCATCGAGTCGCCTGCCACGTTGGCGACACCTTTGGTGATTTCCGTCGGGATCCATTCTTTTGTCCTCGCAAGTTGGTCTTTCAGTGCGACGGCGCGCTGATTGCTTTCGGCGTACTGGCTCTCCGCTTCGTCAAGCGAAATCTCAAGGTTGACGATGCGGTCGCGAAGTGTCGTTTCGGCTGACTCTATGCTCATCCATCCCGATTCGCTGCGCGCTTTTTGAAGTTGTTCACGAGCATCGACGGCCATCTGCTTGCTTTGGTCGACCTGTTGTTCGAAGAACTCCATCGAGCCGTCTGCTCGATGAGCCTCGACGTGATACTTTTTGTATTGCTCCATCACCGTTTGGGTGATCGCCTGGACCAGCATGGCATCGGGACCGTTGGCCTTGACCGCCACCGTGTATCCATTCTTCGGCGTGCTGACGACCAACCACTTTTGAATTTTCTTGACAGCATCCTCACGCTGAATCTGTTCTTCGTATTGTTGGATGCTCAGCCCCTCGGGCGGTGTGACTGGTCTTTCCGGCAGGTACTGTTGAAGTT
>JAGQPO010000497.1 GCA_020426665.1 Planctomycetales bacterium | reverse complement strand
CTCCGGCAGCGCCGGCTCGCCATCGCCGGTGATCATGACGTCAAAGTAGTCGGCCATGGGTTCAGGGTTCTGGCAACACGGGCCGCCGGCGACCAACAGCGGATCGTTGAGTGTTCGATCCACCGATTCCAATGGAATCCCGCCCAGGTCGATCATCGTCAGCACGTTGGGTGAGCTGATTTCGTATTGCAGGCTCAGTCCGACGACGTCAAATTCGGACAACGCTGTGAACGTTTCCAGGGTGTACAGCGGAATCTCGTGCCGACGAAGCATTTGTTCCATGTCCGGCCAGGGCGTGAAGACCCGTTCGGCACACCAGTCATCGCGGCGGTTCATCAGTGAATACAGCACTTGCAAACCGTGGTGGCTCATCCCGATCGTGTAGGCGTCGGGGAAGCCGATGGCCAGCTTGCCACGCAGGTTTCGGTGATCTTTGACGACAATGTTTCGCTCGCCCCCGACATATTGTGCGGGGCTTTGAACGTGTGGCCAAACACGTGATTCGAGCAGTTTGCGTCGCTTTTGATTGATCATTCAGATAGGTCGGATTTGGGCATCGGGTGTGGTGGCCGCTTGATGGAACGCCTAAAGTGTGGTCGCAATGGGGCAACCAACGCAAGAGAAACCGAAAAACGGAAGGTGAACAAAACCCGTGAGCGAATTTGAATCTGTCGGGAAGGTAAGCGATTTCGAGGTCGGACGCGGAAAAGCCGTGCCAGTGGACGGCCGCATGGTCGCCGTTTTTCGGCACGAGGACGGCAATTGGCACGCCATCGACGATCTTTGTCCCCACATGGGGGCGTCATTGGCCGAAGGTTACGTCGAAGGCAAAACCGTGACCTGTCCGTGGCACGCGTGGCGGTTTTGTATCGTCGATGGGACGTGGGAAGACAACCCCCGAGTCAAAACCGATTGTTTCGAGGTCAAGGTCGAAGGCGACGAAGTGTTCGTCCGCGAGGTGGAAAAGAAATAGTCGCGTAAATTCCCGCGTCGGACATTGGCGGCGGCAGCAGGGACGTGTGGGGAGGGGAATTCATAAGTTTTTGACCAGGAAAGAAATTAATTCGTGTAACGCAATCGCCCGCTCTGCGACTTAACTGTCAAACAAAGGGCACGCTTCTACACGTATTGTCGTCTCTGGCATGTCAGAACTGCATTCCGAATTACTTGTCCACGCCGATGACATTTGGCGAATTGCGATTCGTCTGGTCAGCGATGAAGACGACGCGCGGGAGTGCTACCAGCAAACTTTCGCCGACGCGCTGCGTCTGTCTGCGACAGCGATCGACAATTGGGGGTGTGTGTTGCGACAGATCGCTACCCGTCGAGCAATCGACATCCTCCGACGCAGATATCGCGACCGAGCGGTCGCCGATGTGACCGTTGCCGAAGCGATCGTCGAAGACGCACCCGATGCGACGTTGCGCTATGCTGAACTGCGTGAGTCAGTCCGTGTAATTCTTGCCCGCCTACCGCCTCGGCAAGCCGAAGCGTTCTATCTGAGACACGTCGAACAGTTGGACCCGGCTGAGATCGCCGCGTCGATGCAGATCCAGGTCAACCATGTGCGCGTGTTGGTTCACCGTGCGCTCGCTGAAATACGAAGTTCGCTGCCGGAGTGTTTTCAACCCGCAGAAATCAATTCAAAGTCCGCCGGAGATTCCGATGAGTGAAACGCAAGACTGCGGTGGTAATGATCGATTACTGGAGTTGATCCGAGAGTCATTCGACGAGCAATTGATTCCGGATCGGCCGACAGATTTTGTCCGGGACTATATGGAAGGCGATCGCCAATCTCGATTCCGATTCGTCACTTTGCAGCGTCACACGTTCCTTGTTACTAGCTTATCGGGCAGTGTTCCAGTGATAGCGATATGCATTCTGTTTGCCGTGTTGATCTATCCCTCCGCAGATGGTCCGAAGCGGCAAAGCGATACATTGGGGCGAAAGGAATCATTCGAGACCGTCTCCGATCTCGCAACGGCCGACGGCAATGACTCT
This sequence comes from Planctomycetales bacterium, assembly GCA_020426665.1. GTDB lineage: Bacteria > Planctomycetota > Planctomycetia > Pirellulales > Pirellulaceae > Stieleria. The sequence goes on along the minus strand of JAGQPO010000497.1, from coordinate 3,266 downwards.
GATGCCACTGTTGTCGACGACGAGTCCGCCCACAACGAGTCCTCCGGCGACACCGTTCATGTTCAAGTCGAAGTGGAAACATTGCCACCGACCGTGGTGGTGCAAACGCCAACCGATGTCGATCAACCGCCCGCACAGAACGCGGCCGTCGTGGGCAAGCCTGATTCGGAGCTGTTGAAATTGATCAAGCTGCTCAATCGATTGACCGTAACGCCGCAAGCCAAAGTTGCCCACGACGATCGTCTGCTGATTGAGTTGGCAGAGCAATTTAGTCGTTACTTCGATAGTGATCTCGACGCCCATCTTGCCGGTGTCCAGTCGATGAACAAGCCTGTCGGATTGACTTATTTGCGTGACGGTGTGCCGTCGGAGCGGAGTTGGATCTTGGGCAAGGATGACAACGCGTTTTCCTGTTCGTATCAAATCCAGATCGACTTGCTGTTGTCCGATCTGATTCGGTTGGTCAACGCCACGATTGGCGAGGATATTTTTGAACCGATGCTGGACGGAATACGTGACGACCCGGATGGACCCCGAGTGGATCTCCGAGGCGAGTTGTTCAGCGAGTTTGAAGACCACGCGTACGTCGTGGTCGGTCGGGGTGGAGAGGATTCCGATGACCGCATGATGATCGCGATTCCGGTTCGCAACAAAACGAAAGTTGCCGGCGTTGTGTCGCGATTGTTCAAGGTCGATCCCGATGCAACGCTAGATAACCGTGGCGGTGCGATCGTGGCATTCACGCATTCACAAGGCCGGCAGCGAGCGGCGTGTATCGTCGGTCAATGCCTGGTCGTTGGGGATCGGCAAATGGTCTTGGATGCGCTGGAACGCTACTCACAATGAAGTGCGACATGAAGAGAGTTGGGTCAAGAAATGGGTTGCCGGCATTCTGACATGTTTGGCAAGACGATAAGAATCCATTCATCGTTATGCCTTCATCATCTTGCCTATTTCCGGCTAGGCGTCGGTCACGCTGCTCGTGACACTGTCGATTCCAGGCCATCGTCATTCACAGCATGACCTACACAATCTGTGGAGTGTGGCACGCCGTTCCGCATTGCTTTGATGGTTCCCGACTCGGAGAACCGGTCTACTTTGGCCGGCGTGACATCGATTGCCAGAAAGCCCACCGGCGACAATTGTTCGCAATTGTTCACACCGTATGGCTTTCGCCGACGGCCAGGACGACGGGTTTCGAATCGGTTTCGCTGCGGACGAGATTGGCCCAAGCGGCGGCGTCCTGGGCAATCGGTGGCCAGGTTCCGTAGTGCGTCGGCAAGACGACCTTGGGTTCGATCAATTTGATCGCTTCGATACTGTCGTGGATTCCCATTGTGAGCAAGTCGCCGATCGGCAGCACGGCCACATCGACCCCACCGGCGTACCATTTCATGTCGCTGAAGTACGCGGTGTCGCAAGCAAAGTAGATTCGATGATCTTCGATCTTCAACACGTATCCGGCCGCCGATCCACCGTAAGATCCGTCGGGCAGGCCGCTGCTGTGCAACGCAGGCACCATCTTGACGACGCCTTCGGGCATGGCATAGTTGCCGCCGGTATTCATCGCGACCACGTTTTCCATGCCGTGATTGGACTTAAACCATTCGGCGATTTCCCAGTTGGCGATCAATTGGGCGCCGGACTTTTTGATCACCGCGGCGACGTCGGCGACATGGTCGAAGTGTCCGTGTGAGACTAGCACGTGTGTGGCATCGGCGAAGTCGCCGGCCGATACCTTGGCAGCCGGGTTTTCGGCGAAGAACGGGTCAAGCAAGATTTTTTGGCTGGACGTTTCGATCATCCAGCTCGCGTGTGAGAGCCAAGTTAATTTGATCATCGTGATTGTTCTTCCTTCTGTTTGGTGCGAATTTCTTCGAGTGATGTACCGTGGGCGGCCAACAATTGGTTGACGTAAAGGAGCTGGATTTCGTCTTCGCTGGCGTGGGGATGACGACTACGGATTCCGGCGCGCATGACTTGCCGGACTTCTTCGGTCAATCGAAATGCCTTCTCGATGCGTTGTTCACCGGTCATGTTTCGCCAGATTTCCCGCCAGATGCGTAGAGCATCCCGACCGCCTTCGGTTTCGGCGGCGATTTGATCTTCGAGCGGAACGGATGATCGAAAGGGTGGGTTCATGGTTCAGCGTCTGGATTGACTTCGTCCAGAAGCGACTCGAACGTTTGAAGTGTTGATTGGGCGTGTTGTTTGATGTAACCAAAGTCGAGTTGGTCGCCGACAATTTTTATGATATTGCGGACATCGCGCCGCTGTTGATCCGATCCGCCCAATTGGTTGTCCCATCGGAGTTTTGAGAGGATAACATCTTCCGCGGTCGCGATCTCGACGCAAATACCCATGACCTCACCTAGTTGTCGGCGTTGAAACTCGCGTTGTGAGTCTTCGTCTTGGGATAAGAAGAATAAGTCAACTTTATCACCGGTAAGCGTATCGATCACGTTCGCCATTCGCCCCTCACGGATTGCCGATTCGCTCAGGTAATATCGGTCTCGGTCGAAGCCGGCTACCAGAGCGGAGATTTTTTCTTCCGGCAAGTCGATGACCAAATCAATATCGTGCGTCGAGCGAGACTCGCCGTGGTAGCTGCTGGCGTAGGAGCCAACCAGCATCAAAGGAACATCCAGCTTTCGGAGGATGCTGACGACCAACGAGAGTAGTTCAAGTTGCGACATTTCGGATGTTTCTGGCTTAAGCCGGAGATCGATTGAGCCACCGGTGGCAACCGCACGGGCATAAGTGTTGGTGTGCGGGCATTAGCCGCTCTTGTCGCTGCCTAACAGCGACAAGGAATCGCCTAACGGCTAGACACCAACGTTTGCTAAATCACTCGCTATGTAAGGACCGCACCATTGGCCAGTTCTGGTAGTCTGGCTTTGTACGGATAATCGGAAAGGGCCGACGAAACTCGGTGCAACGTTCGTGCGTTAATAATCTTCGCCTCGCAGTCTGGCGATTTCCATCGCGTCCTTGTCGCCTCGACCGGACAGGCAGACGACCAGATTTTCGCTGGCGGGCATTTCGGCGGCCAGTTTCATCGCTTTGGCCAGCGCGTGGCTTGATTCAAGTGCCGCGATGATCCCTTCGGTCCGCGCCAGTTTGTCGAACGCGTCCATGGCATCCGCGTCACCGCACTGGATGTAATCCACGCGTCCGGTGTCTTTCCAGTAACTGTGTTCGGGGCCGACGCCGGGGTAATCCAGTCCGGCGCTCATGCTGTGGACGTCGCATGTTTGGCCGTCTTC
>JAGQPO010000496.1 GCA_020426665.1 Planctomycetales bacterium | reverse complement strand
CTTCATACAAGGTGATGAACGGCACACCGGCTTCGACCAACCGCCGAGCCAGCAACAATTGTTGCCCCCAAGTATTTCGCCCATAGCGATCTCTCGTGCGGTCATCTTCACGACTTAAATCGAACGCTTCTTTGGTCTTGGGATTCGTCAATAACGTTAATGCCTGGGCCTCGAACTGATCCAGTGCGTCCAATTCACCCTGTGTATCGAAAGCCCGCTCCAGCGTGTCCAACTTCTGCCGCAACGTGGCACGCCTGGTGATCCGATCGATTTCGCGTTTGTCGGTCAACCCGATGTTTGGCACGACAAAGTTCGGCGCGTTGGGATCGCCGGTGACGGAAAACGGCGCATAGGCGTCGCCCAAATAGGCTGAACCGTTATACGTTGTCGGCGGATTGACGCCGACATAAGCCGGCAACGGATTGGTTCTGGGCCCCTCCAAGGAACGCAAATAATTCGCTACCGACATCCAGTCGGGCAATCGCGGCTTGGGTTTGTCGCGTGTGTCGCTGTCGCCCGAAAGTAACTGCATGGAACCGGCCGGATGACCGCCGGCACCCTGGTGCATGCTTCGCAAGATGGTGAACTTGTCTGCGATCGCAGCTTGGCGAGGCAACAATTCGGTGAACTGCATGCCGGGGACTTTGGTCGCGATGGTTCCGAACGGGCCGCGATACTCACTTGTCGCCAAAGGCTTGGGGTCATACGTGTCGATGTGTGAGCAACCACCGGGCTGCCACACCATGATCACAGCCGTGCGATCTGTTTTACTCGTTGGGTCGGACGTTGCCGCCGAAGCCGCCCGCATGCGCAAGATCCCAGGCAAACTTAAACTGGCGAAACCCGCCAACCCCATGCGCATAAAACTTCGGCGACGCTGAGTCACCGGCGCATGTTGACTCACGAAGTCATCAGTCGGTCGATCGATCATTTTGCTGGGACCTCCACCGGCGACACGTGCACGGCGATTGGTTGTGAAACGTAAATATCAACAATGTCTTTCGGCTTTTCTTTGCCAAACCCATACTTCGCTACCGCTCCGCCGTAGAACGCGATCGTGTAATCGCCCGGCGGCGTTTTCAATTTCGCCAAATCCAAGACGGCTTGGGCTTGATCGTCGGCCAATTGCAAATCGAAGCTTGCATTGGATTCAAACCCGTCGCCAAATGTTTTCAGCGACATTGATTTTCCAGAAAATTCTCCTCGGTGAACCAGCGTCAACGGGATGGTCAACTTCTCGCCTGCTTTGACCTCCAAGGCCTCCTGCTGGCTGGTGATCGAAAGCCCGGCCTGCTCAATGCCGCCGACCGATACGGGAATCTGGTCGACCAACCGTGGCGAGGGAATCTCGCTTTTTGCGTTGGCGACCGGCCACGTCATTGAAGCCAGCCTGCAATCACGTACGACCGGTTGATCACCGATGATCGCCCTGCCGAACAGGTTGGACATTTCAAGTCCGCGTGGCGCGTTTGGTTCGGCGGAAACCAGCATGATTCCTCGTGTTTTCCCGGCTCCAATCTTCAACCCCGTTGCCGTGACTCCCTCCGGCAAATTCTCCATCCCCAATTCGATCTCTCCGTTAAACCCGTCGCGACGGAACACCACAACTTCGATCGGCATGACCGCCCCACCACGAAGTGCAATCGGTTTGCTGAGTGCGTTACGATCGCCGTTGCGCAGTTCCATGTGCAGGGCCCAGCCGACGAGTGCAAAATCGGGCGACGCCTTTCGGACAATCATTCGATAGCGGTTTGTCGGGTCATTGCGGGTTCCACCGAACAGGTCGGACAAACGGATTCGATAAACACCGTCTTCTTTGATTTCGAATTGTCCAAGAACATCTGACGAACCGGCATTGTACGGCGGTCCATCATACGAGTATCCGTTGGACGAACGCTTGACCGGAGAAGGAATGTCGGCCAATTCGACGACGTCAACGACACTGGAATCATCCATCACGCGTTGAATCACGACCGAAGGATCCGTCGGGTGACCGAGTCGCTCCGAGGCGACCTCGACCCACCACACTTCTCCCTTCTTTGCCGAAAACTCAAACGAATCGACATCGGCCGCAGGAAAGAAACTGCCGCTGATGTCACACGGCAATTGAATCGGCTGAGACGCATCAACATCGTTATTGGGTTCAACTTCATCAAACGAAACCTCGCCGGCCAATCCTTCCGGCGGCCATGAAAACGAAGCAACACTCTGTGTCGTCGGCGCCGGTTCGGGTTGCCCGCCGGGCTGTAATTCCGAGACAACAAGACGGTAAAAAAAGTAAGGGCCGCCTTTGAAGGTCAGATCGTGAACCTTAATAACATATCGTCCGTCGGCGGGCACCGAGAAATCAACAACGCCTCCGCGGCGCTGAACGATCAAGTCGCTTCCCGTGGCATCCGCGATCGCAACGACCGGATTCATTTTCGAATCGATCCCTTTGCTGGAACATTCGATTTGGAGCCGCTGTCCTTGCTTCGCTGCAAACCCATAGTGATTCACATTGCGATCAACCAAGGTTGCGTTCACAACGGAGTTAATCTCAATCTCCATCGCGGTTTCAAGCGTCGTGCTGTCCTTCGCCTGAGTCAGCTCGGGAAATTTCCCCACCGAAAACGCGCGTGCCGACGAAATCCCGAGTCCAGCCATCACTCGGGCATCATAGACGTCCGGTGTGCAGTCGCCGGCGATGCTTACGACGAATTGATTTTCAATCACACTGCCATCGTCTTTCAACTTTGGCTTCGCGGTGATCGCGGGGTTCGAAAAGATCAACTGCTCTGTCCCTACCAGCGATTCCCCCGTGATCGAGATTTCAAACTCCGTTCCCGCCTGACCTCCCATCGGCATAGTGGTCAGCAATCGCGGCGCAGGCAGACAAACGGATTGTCCCCACACCACGCCGGAAAAGAACGTCGCAATAAACACCAACGGGACGACAAGAATCGCTTTTGTCAATTTCATCTTTCTTACGCAACCCTTGCCTATTGAACCGGTCATATGAAAATTTGAAGTGATGAATAGTGGGATTGATGAACAGTCTCAGTTGGGTTTGCCGTTTTCACAACCCGATTGCGTTAGCGAGGGACCAGTCATCAATACCGAATTTCCCTCGCTCACGCATTCGGGTT
>JAGQPO010000495.1:1209-3329 GCA_020426665.1 Planctomycetales bacterium | reverse complement strand
CCGCGGTGGCCGCCGCCGCGATCATGACACTTCGCTGGCTGGTGATCAATTTTCCGGACCAATATGTTTGCTCGGATTCGCCCAATCCGCTGATCACCGCAGTCATCTCGCCGGCTGGATTGTTCCATTGCGAGAGGTCGGGGATGAAGCCGGCGATAATTGATCCGATATCTAGTTGGCCGTTGATTGCCAACATCGCAACGACTCCGAAAAAGCAAATCACGACCATCCCGACCAAAGCTTTTAGAACGATGTCGAACAATTTGGCTGCGGCGCCCTGTTTCGTGTTCAGCAACACGACGAAGCCGGCTGCGAAAAACAGCAATGCGGTCACGATCAGTTTCGTGTTTGTTGCGTCACCGAGCCCGCCGCCGCCGCCGAGATTCGCCAGATTGTTATCGATGGCGTCATAACACAGACTGAATTGGGGCATACACCAAATGATGTTTGCCATCGCCGTCGCGATCACCCAACCCCAGCCGAGCGCGGGATTGATTTCGCTGTTGATTGCTTCGAACGGTCGTCGGCCGGTCGACAAGGTCACGTAACTGATCGCCGACAGCATGATCACGCCCATGATGATCGCCATCAACTGCAACCACAGCATGCTGGTGCCACCGAGAACCCCCAGGAACAGCGCCCCGCCTAGCGAACCGCCGCCCAACGTGATCGCAGCTTGCAACCACCCCGGACCGGAAAGTTTGACGTATGCAGACAGCGTTTTTCCGCTGGCCTGAGCATCCAACAAGAGCTTTCGGTCCGCTTGGACTTTTTCATTTCCCGCAATCACGTCATCAGCGGGGGAATCGGAACCAGGCGTATGGCTGTCGGTCATCGAATGCGTAGCAGGACAAAAGGCGGGAAGCGGGGAAGAGCCAACCGCGGAATATAGTCGAAGAACCACCCGTTGTGTGAGTCCCGGTCGACATCTCCTACTATTCCAATTCCGCTAAAAATCGTTCGGCGTCCAGAGCGGCCATACATCCGGTTCCCGCCGACGTGATCGCTTGGCGGTAATAGTCGTCCGCAACATCACCGGCGGCGAAAACGCCCGAGACCGATGTGTTCGTACGGAATGCCTTTGCCCAACGGATATAGCCGCTTTCATTCATGTCAACTGCACCGTCCAAGAACGCAGTGTTCGGCGTATGGCCGATGGCCACAAACATGCCGCCGACAGGCAGATCGCGGATCGAATCATCAACGGTGCTTTTGACCTTTAAATTGTTGACGACGTTTCCATCACCCTGTACCTCTTCGACGACGGTGTTCCATTGGATGTCGATGTTGGGGTGATTAATGGCTCGGTCTTGCATTACTTTACTGGCACGCATTTCGTCGCGGCGAACCAACAAATAAATCGTGTCGGCTCCCTTCAAATTGGCCAGGTAGGTCGCTTCTTCGACGGCCGAGTCGCCGCCGCCGACGACGGCCAGAGGCTTGCTTCGATAAATTGGCAACGCGCCGTCGCAAACCGCACAGGCACTGACGCCTTTATTCTTGTACTCTTCTTCGCTGGGCAGCCCCAGGTAATTCGCCCGAGCTCCCGTAGCGATGATGACGGTTTTTGCCTGGACCGTCGCGCCGCCGCTGGTGTTCAGCTTCTTGATGTCCGAACCGAAGTCCACACTGACGATGTCTTCGCCAACAACGCGGGTGCCAAAGTTGAGTGCCTGTTGCTTCATCAGTTCCATTAATTCGATGCCCTGGACCGCATAGTGGGGCTCGATCTCCTCCAGACTGAATCGCGATTTGCCTTTGCCTTTGGAATGCTCCGGTCCGGGAATCGGTGGCAAGTTATGGTGACGCTTCTTGTCGACTGCCGATTCGACGAACGCTCGAATATTGCCGGCCGGGAAACCCGCGTAATTTTCGACTTCGGTGGTAAATGCCAACTGCCCCAGCGGAATCATCTCCGGCTTGACGGTCCCTTCGTAGACGACAGGGTTCAAATTTGCCCGAGCGGCATAGATGGCGGCCGACCAACCGGCAGGTCCGCTGCCGATAATGATTGTTTTTTCGATCTCGTTACTCACCGTGTGAGAACTCCTAATGAGATGGTGCGTGCAAAGAGGGTGAGTTGTTGGTGTGGGTCTTGCCCGAACGCTCGCGCGAATCGG
>JAGQPO010000495.1:0-1129 GCA_020426665.1 Planctomycetales bacterium | reverse complement strand
CGAGTCGGCTGATGTCAATCGATTATCACCCGTTTGGCGCTAGCCTACGGGCCTCGGTTCGTGTGTGGTTGTCGTGCAGCCGGATTATAGGAACCATTCTCCACCTGTTCCATGTGGGGACAAACGGTCCGCGATCGGATAAACTGGCGGGTTCTCCAAATTCCAACCTACCCGCCCCCACCTTCTGACTTGATTACCGTCAATCGTCCATGAGCACACTTATTGTCGCTGCGCTGTCCATGATCGGGTTTGTGGTCGCGTATAACACTTACGGTCGTTGGCTGGCCAAACGCTTGTTCGCGCTGACCGATGACGCGAAAATGCCCAGCGAAGAATGTCGCGACGACATCGATTTTGTGCCGACCCGAAAATCGATCGTGTTCGGACATCATTTCACCAGCATTGCCGGAACAGGCCCGATTGTGGGCCCGGCGTTGGCCGTTTTTTGGGGCTGGTTGCCTGCGTTGCTGTGGGTCGTTTTCGGTTCGATCCTGATCGGCGGCGTGCACGATTTGGCGGCGCTGGTGATCTCGATCCGCAACAAAGGCCAAACCATCGGCCAGGCTGCCGGTCGCTTGATCTCGCCGCGGGCAAAGGTTTTGTTCCTGATCGTCTTGGCACTCGCGCTGTCAGTCGTCTTGGCTGTTTTTGGGTTGGTCATCGCCAAGATTTTTTCGATCTATCCGGAATCTGTGCTCAGCGTTTGGGTCGCAATGCCGATTGCTGTGGTGATCGGCTTGCGATATCGCAGCGGCGGCGGATTGGTCGTACCAAGCTTGGTCGGACTGATCGTGTTGTATGTCGCCGTGTATTTGGGTGCCTATTACATGCCGTTGGATCTGGCGCCATATCTTCCGGAAGACAGCAAGTTTTGGACGCCAACCGTTGTCTGGACGATTCTGTTGTTGATATACGCGTTCATCGCGTCTGTCTTGCCGGTGTGGTTACTGTTACAACCGCGTGACTATATCAACAGTTTGCAATTGTTCGTTGCACTCGGTCTGCTGGTCTGTGGACTTGGGATCGCATCGCTGTCGGGCAAGGCGGATTTGGCCGATTCCGCTCCGATGATTGCCGACGAAGTGCCAGCCGATGCACCCAGCATGTTCCCGTTCCTGTTCATCACGAT
>JAGQPO010000494.1 GCA_020426665.1 Planctomycetales bacterium | reverse complement strand
TCCAGTTGCCGCGCCGCCGTCGATGCCGGCGCGATTGACGAAGGGTTTACCGATGTCGCGGCCGCCTGTCATGAAAGTGATGTCGTGGTTGTCGCCGCACCGGTTGACAAGATTGCGGAGTTGGCGATTCTGGCCAATCAATCGCTGGATCAAAACGCGTTGATCACGGATGTGGGCAGTACCAAAGGGAAAATTGTTGACGAGATCGCTGCGTCATGCGCGTCGACAGCTAAAAAGTTTGTTGCCGCACACCCGATCGCCGGTTCTGAAAAAACAGGCGTTGAAAACGCAAACGCCGATCTGTTGGAAGGCAAATTAGTCATCCTGACGCCGGGTGATCACGTCTCCGAAATCATGGTCCGGCGCGCCGAATCATTCTGGATTCAAACCGGCAGCCAGCTGCTTTCGATGTCGCCGCGAGAACACGACCAACGGTTGGCCGCGGTCAGTCACGTGCCACATCTGGTGTCGTCATTGCTGGCCAGTCTGTTGGATGATGACAGCATGCCACTTGTCGGCAGCGGGTGGAGGGACATGACGCGTGTCGCCGCCGGAGACCCCGGCATGTGGACGGCAATCTGCCAGCACAACCGCGATGCGATCTTGTCGCAAGTGGACCAATTTTCCGACGCCTTGGATGCACTGCGGCGCCGATTGGCAGACACTGACACGACGGAATTGATGCGTTGGTTAGAACACGCAAAATCCCGCAAGGACGCGACGCTGGAGTAGCGAAATGCCGGATCAACGGTGCCGGGTGTGCAACGCTATCGACACAAGTCTTCGGTCAGTTCAAGCAGCGCGTCGGATCGATCGCGCACCAACAATCTTGCGTCCCAGCCGGCTTGTCGCGCCGCATCGACATCGCCACGTTGTGTGTCACCGATCATCAACAGCCGCGATCGATCGGACGCACCCAGACGCTCGGCGGCAGAGTCGTAAAACAACGTGTTCGGCTTGGACCATCCCAGATCGCTGCTAATGAACACTTCGTCGACACAGTCCTGGATTCCCGATCCGGCCATCACGCTTCGCAAACGGCCATCGAAATTTGATGCGATCGCGATCGAATAACCCGATGATTTCAACCGAGTCAATGTCGGCACAACGTCGGGGTAAATCCGCCACGTTTCCGACGAAGCAAAGTGATGCCAGAGCGATTGGAATGCGGTTTCCAAAATCTCGCCTCGGAGATCCGACAACGTGTCGGCGACGATACGCCTCCATCGCAATAATTCCGCTTGCTCGCTGGTTGGTGCGTTGGCGGTGTCCCCGAAAAAGTGCCGTAACATTGCCGACTTTAAATCGTCCCGTACCTGCGGGATTGTCAGCCGGCTGCCCAACCGCCGGCCGGTGGATTGATAAACGATCGCCGGTTCCGGGTCTGGCGTCATCAAGGTGCCGGTCGAGTCAAAAACAATCCAATCGTGGGCGGCCATTAGCGTATCAATCTGGCGTCGTCCCCTGGTCCAGGTTTTGACGCGGTGGGATGGTGTAGGGATGGACGAATCGCGAAAGACAGCTGAAAGTTCTGCCGAACCTTATCCGCAGTTGGACCGGACGGCTACCGGTGCGCCGGCGGCGAAGTTTACACCAGAATCGGCGGTGAATGACGAATCGCCATGGGCACCCCTTCGGTTGCCGGTTTATCGGTCATTTTGGATCGCATCCTTCGTTTCCAATCTCGGCTCGTGGATGCACGAAATTGGTGCCGGATGGCTGATGACCGAATTGGATGCGTCGCCACAAATGGTGTCGGCAGTTCGAACGGCGATGGCAATGCCGATTGTATTGTTGGCGATCCCTGCAGGCGTTTTGGCCGATCGGGTGGACCGCCGCGGTTTGCTGCTGGCGACGCAGGTGTTGATGCTGCTTGCCGCAGCGTCACTTGCCGTGTTGACATTGGCGGGCACGATGACCAGTTGGTTGTTGCTGGCGTTCACGTTCTTGATCGGATTGGGGTTGACCCTGCATGTGCCGACCTGGCAGGCATCGATTCCCGAATTGGTTCCACGCGCCCAATTGTCACGCGCGATCGCATTGGGAAGTATCAGTTTCAACCTCGCCCGTTCGGCCGGGCCTGCCATCGCTGGTGTCTTGGTGGCGGTCACGGGATCCTGGATTGCTTTCTCCTTTAACGCACTTTCCTTTGCCGGCGTGATTGTCGTGCTGCTTTTATGGCGAAGAGAACGGCGCGAGTCTTCGCGTGGGTTGTCGTTTCAATTGTCCTTGTACCAGGGGCTGCGCTACGTCTATCGCAATATCGCAATGCGGCACGTATTGATCCGCGTGTTTCTGTTCATTGTTCCTGCCAGCGCCCTGTGGGGATTATTGCCATTGGTCGCCCGGGAGCGATTGCATTGGGGTGCCGGCGGTTTTGGCGTCTTGGTCACCTGTGTCGGCGCCGGAGCGTTAATGGCGGCACGTTATCTGCCGGCCATCCAGCGACGATTGGGAAATGACTGGACCATCGCGCTGGCAATGTCGGTCTTCGCATGCGGATTGGCCTTGATGGCATCGTCCGGCCAACGCTGGGTGGTCGCGATAGCCACGTTGGTGATGGGCTGCGGTTGGATGATCACGCTGACCACGTTGAACACCGCAGCACAGATCACGCTTCGCAACCGCATGCGGGCACGGGGGATGAGCTGTTACTTGACCACATTGGCCCTGTCGATGTCCACCGGATCATTCATGTGGGGCAGCATCGCCGAAGTGATCGGCATTGGTCGCGCACAAAAAATCGCGGCGGTCACCGTTTTGGTGACCGCCGCGATTGGCATGTGTTTTCGTGTCGCGGAGAATCGGAAAGCCAAAGGCCAACGCGATTGACCATTCGGTCAGGGTACGACGGACTCGGCCCCAAAAATTGATTGCGGACGAAGCACTAAGCGAACATGTAACCTTCTTCACCGTGGTCGGTCACATCCAAGCCACGCTGCTCGCTTTCGGCCGGCACGCGAAGCCCGATGACAATATCGATCAGCTTCAACAGAATCAAACTGCCCACTGCGGCAAAGATGATCGTCACCAGCACGGCCACGATTTGCTTGACCACCAGCGCCGGACTGCCCGATTCCATCAACCCCAGCAATTCACCTTCGCCGACGTTCCAGCAAACCCGCGAAGCGAACACGCCGGTCAGCACGGCGCCCAGAGTCCCGCCGACACCATGAACTCCAAAGGCATCCAGGGCGTCATCGTACTTTAGCGCGTGCTTTAGTTTGCTACATGCCATGTAACATACGATTCCCGCCAGTGCTCCCATGAACAATGCCGGCATCGGTTGGACGAAGCCGGCTGCGGGAGTGATGCAGACCAATCCGGCAACCGCACCGGAGCTGGCGCCCAGGACGGTGGGTTTTCCAAGCACGATCCATTCGGTCATCGCCCAGGCCACCGCACCGGCGGCGGCCGAAAAGTGCGTGGTCGCAAACGCGCTGGACGTCAAACCGTCGATCGCCAACTCGCTGCCCGCATTAAATCCGAACCAACCGACCCACAACATCGCCGCTCCGAGTGCCGTGTAGGTCAAGTTGTGCGGTTGCATCGGCTCGTTCGAAAAACCAATCCGCGGGCCGATCAAGATCGCAGCCACCAAAGCCGAAATACCGCTGCTGATGTGAACCACCGTTCCACCGGCAAAGTCCAATGCGCCGGCCATGCCGCCAAAGAGCGCCTGATCCCCCGCAAAGTAGGAAAGCGGTCCTTCCGCCCAAACCCAGTGGCAAAGCGGACAATAGATAAACGTGCCCCACAGAATCGAATAGATCACCATGGCGCTAAACTTCATCCGTTCGGCAAAGGCACCACAAATCAACGCCGGCGTGATGATAAAGAACAT
>JAGQPO010000493.1 GCA_020426665.1 Planctomycetales bacterium | reverse complement strand
CGTTGAAGGTTAATCTGGTCGCAGCGATCTTGTTTAGCGTCCTGTTGTTTTCCTTTCCTGGAAATGGCGGTGAACGCGTTGCAATTTGTTTTACCCTAACCAGCATCTTGCGGGCCGGAGCGATGTGGTGGGCGACGCGACAGTTGCTCGAAATCAGTACCGCTCCGAGTAGACTTGGTGCACACTGGGTTGCCAAGCAAATACGAACCCTCCCGGTGGTGCGAAAGTGGTTTCACGCTGCACCGAATCGCTCCAAACCTCCGTTCGACGAATGAATCAGTCTCCATCCAATCTGCCAACGTTTTTATACATCGGGCCACCCAAGTCCGGGTCAAGTTGGTTGTATGAGGTGCTGATTCAGCACCCCGACGTGTTCGTGCCCACCTTGAAGGACTTGTATTTCTTTGACCGGCATTACGATCGCGGACTGGATTGGTATAGCAAACAGTTTTCCGGCAGCGGCTCGCACACCGCCGTCGGCGAGATATCGCATGATTACATCTATTGTCCGGACGCCTGTCAGCGCATTGCCAAAGACCTTCCAAACGTCAAATTGATTACGATTCTGCGAGAGCCCACCGATCGAGCCATTTCACACTACAAGTACTCCAAGCGGTTCGGCAACGCCGACGGCAGTTTTGCAGAGGCGATAAAAACCAATCCCGCAATTTTGGAGCGTGGACTGTATGGAAGGTATTTGGAAAGGTATTACAACGCATTCCCAGCCGAGAATATCGGAGTTTTCTTTTTCGACGATTTAAAGTCGAACTCCAACACGCTTGCGGAAAACGTGTTTCGGTTTCTGGGTGTTGATCCTGGTGTCGAAATTGATGTCAGCCGAAAGGTGAATGCCCATGCGGTGTCACGTTCGTTGCTGCTTTCTCGACTGGCCAAGCGTGGGGCGCACCTTGCACGCCAACAAGGGTGGACAAAGTTGCTGGGGCGTGCCAAGCGTTCGTCAATGGTGCGCCGATTTCTTTTTCGTTCAGCCGGTGACGGCGCGGCCGAGACGTTCGATCTGAGCCAGGTCGATTCGATTTGCAGCGAATTCTATCGCCAGGATCTCGAACACTTGCAATCGTACCTGCCGGTCAAATTGCCCTGGCAATGTACCAACGTCTGATCGTCCGGCCTGGTGACCGTTGCCCGTCTGGCTATCGCAACACTTCGTACACGTAAACAGCGGTCAACGTGTGAAGCAACGAGAAGATCAGCAGCGCCACAAGCATCCGTGTGTTAAGGCGAGGAAACAACATCAGCACGATAAAGTAGTAATAGCGTGCATTTTGAAATGCGTGCGTTACCGATGTGAACAGGATAAAGACGACAGCGGACGCCATGATCGATCGACAGAATACCATTCGTTCTTCTTCGTCGGATTCACGCAGCGATAGCCATCCGAAGAACAACACGAGCGCCGAGAACGGCAGGTGGAACCAGTAGTCCAGCGGCGGGTTGATGCCGAGGTGCAAAGAAGAGAGAAAGACGCCGGCGGACTCGGGGACCGAGTACTCGGGATTGACAACGTCACGCGTGTAGGAATACGCAGCCACCTGCGGCACAAAGCGAGCCAATATGTCAAAGTATCTATCCAGCAGCAAACTGGCCGCGATTCCAGCGACTGTCAGAAAGACCGCTTTGTAACGCGACGTTCGGGTAAGAATAAACGCCGTGATTCGGAACGCGATGATGATCACTCCGTTCTTTTCACCGGTCGCAAGTGAAAACAGAAGAATCATTGTCGAAATGAAAAGTTCGCGGCGCCAGGTCGAAGCCAAATCGATAAACGCCAACGGAAACAGGATGAATTCCTGTTTGATCTTCGTCGCCAAGAATGCCGAGTAGGGCCAGACCAAATAGAGCGTTAAGTGTTCGACGGTGACCAATCCCGTGAAGAATAACGCTCCCAGCATGATCAGTGTCAGCAGGATCTGTACGAATCGAACTTCGAACAGGTCGACAACGGTCAAGGTGGGTGGCAGTCGAAAGAATTCGCGGATCGCGTTGTACTGGTCGATTCCGCGCTGGGTGTCGATATACCCTTGCTCGTCGGCATCGAAAAAGTAGGCGAATGCCATGCAATTGATGGCAAACACAAGTCCGGCCAGTACAAGTCCAGTCAGCTCGCTTTTACGGGTCTGCATACTTAACTTCTACCGGACAATTCGAACGGGGATCCACAACTGGGGCATGGAGATGAGAGTGTAATTGAATTCGATTTCGGATTCATTGCCGTCGTGGTTGATGCTACGGTGCAATTGATGATTCGTTGGTTGCAACGACCTCGTCAACTTCATTTCTGGCACGTTGGCTAGCGTTTTTCGATTGCCTGAGTCGGCCGAGTAGATAACGCCCCCAGCCGATTGCCGGCATTTCGACAAGGTGATAGACGACCCACGAAAGAAGCAGTGCGGTAGAGAGGGACCCAAAGATCACAACGGCTTGCGATTGATACGATTGGCGAAACCACTCCAGGATCGGACTGTGGAAAACATAGAAGCCGTACGAGATTTGACCCAGGATCAACAATGGACGACGGCACAAGAAGCTTCCGTGGAAGAGCACGGCATAGAAAAACAAAGTGCCGGCGGCGTACGAGCAAATGTAACGCTGGGGATTTTCGTCAAAGCGAGTTGCAAATGAATATCCCAGCATGCAACTCGCGCCGACGTAAAGAGCGAACCAGGCATAAAAGGTCGCTAGCGTCTTTCTCGGTAGCGGCTTATGTAAGTGTCCTCGTAAAATCGCACCGAACACCATCACAAACAATGCCAAAAACAAAGCTAACGGAAGCTTCATTTGCGATTGGTATCGGGCAAACGCTACCGCCACCGCGGCCAACCCGGTCAAGTGAAACGATATTCGAAGCTTGGATGTCAAGAAATCGCGATGAATCAAACCGACGACAATCAAACTGACATAGAAACCCATTTCGATCGTCAACGTCCAATAGACGGTGATCAGGTTTTTGAATCCCATGAACTCCTGGAACATCGTCAGATTCGCCAGCACTCGAACGGTCGAGAAAGACTCAAACGCCAACAGGATCGCAAGACCGATCGACAGCCAGTAAACCGGATAGAGACGAAAGAACCGTTTGATAATGAATTCCCGAATTTTGATCTGACTGGCAAAACCCGGCAGTACAAGGAATCCGGAGACAAAGAAAAACAGCACCACGCCGGCCTTCCCCAAGTCAACTCGGCTTTCCAGGGCAGCCAGGATCGGGAGGTTAAGATGGGAAACAAAGACCATCAACGCGGCGACGCCACGGGCCCCCTCGATACTGTCAAACCTGCCCCCGGAATCTTGCTTGGCGACCGGTGCGATGGGGTTCGCGTTACTCATCAAGCGTTGGGGAGTCTATCGTGAAAGATGATTAGAGAAGTCCAGAACAGAATTCGATGAATCCAACCTTCTTGGTGCCGCAGCATTCTGAATCGATTCCCGTATCTTAGCTCGGTTGAAGGGGATTTGAAGCTTGACGCCCGCTGCCGCTACTTTCGGCACCACTAACGTATCGTTTGTGGTCCCCTGCCCAACAGGTTCTTTGAGAAAAGCGGCGGCTTGACTACGCTCTGCAGCAGTCCAACGCCCGTTGCCGAGACGCAGTGAAGGATCGCAAACGCCCCGTCGTGTGACTGGTAGCGGTTATAACGTCGAAGTATCAGAAACACCGAGAATCATTTCGAGTGCCCGTTTCAAGTCATCCTCGTATCGCGGTGTGTGGCGTTCGCTACAGTGCGAATCTGGGCGACGGCGTGATTTCCGATTGCCTGGATTGGATGATTTCCGATGTGTTGCCCGGTGCCGAGGTGACGCATC
>JAGQPO010000492.1 GCA_020426665.1 Planctomycetales bacterium | reverse complement strand
GCGATCAAAGCGCCATGATCGCGGAGCGATCAACGACGAACCCCTAGCATCACTAAAGCAACACCGCGACCAACGACACGATCACGATTCCCGCTCCGGCGATAACCTTGCCCATCGTTCCGAAGGTACGCCCCCAGAACGTCGCGTGTCCGATCATCCAGTTTTCTTTCCAGCTTCGCCCGTCGTTCCACTCGCCATACATCGCACCGGCCGCGGCACCCAACCCGCCGAACAAAATGGCGGCGATGACCGGTCCGATTACTGGGATCGGTATACCAACGATGGCTCCGGCGATCGCGCCGGCCATCGATCCGACGATCGAATACAACGTGGACCTGCGACTGGCACCGGCCCGTTTTGCTCCAGCGGCTCCGGCAACAAACTCAATGATTTCGCCCAATAACGCCAACGCAAATCCGGTCAGAACCGCACCATAACCGATCGCCGCCCGTCCATTTTCCGGCCCCAGCCACGCATAGACGGCAATCAACAACACACACACCCAATTTCCCGGCAACGCAACCAAGTTGGTCATCCAGGCAATCAGGCACGACAGCACCAATACCAACGCCAAAACGAACACACCGCTCGTCTGGGCCCAGTCGGTCCATCCGCCTGCAGTTTCGGCAATTAACAACGCAGCGTTCATGAACGGATTCTAAACGCCCGGCAGAATTTGCAAAGGCGTGCGGATTCCCGTCGCGCAGCTAGGTGTCACCGCTGGAAGTCACTGCGGCGTTGATTGATCCGGCTGATCGACCTGCCGCGGGGCGTCGTCCAAAGTGATTTCGATCGTTGCCGGAATGCTCTCGATCTGCACCGCAGTGGAACCCAATTCAGGATGTTTGACGAACACCCGATTGGTTCCGCCCCAGGGAATCGAGTCGGCAGCGGCCACACTACGTTACCGATGGAGTCGTGACATCGGTGTGTTTGATGTCCGTCGCGATTACAATCGATCCGGTGCGCGGTCACGGTAATAGGCTTCCAAAGTCAAAACGGCCAAGCACGTGGTGTACATTGCCGAACGGTCACCGCCGAATCGGGATTCCGCCGGCCAGCTGCCTGCAGACGGGCCATCCGTTCGCTGCGTGGAACAGAGGGCTTCGGCCATTGCCCGATTCCAAGTCTGCCAGGGCTGTCCGCCGGCGTTTCGAATCGCCTGAGTCGCGTGAAACCAATAGTAATAGTTATGTTCACTTAACTGAAACGGGTACCGTGACACCAGTGGAGCCGTTGCGTTTGGCTCGCTGTGATCGTCAAGCAATTGGCGACACAGCACACCGATCGCGCTTGGCCCCTGGCTGCCCTTTGGCAACCGCGGTTGATACGAGTAGTGCCAATTCCCGTCGACCTGGGCCGATTGTAAATAACGTGACACCGCGTCCAGACATGGTTGCGGAACCCGAACCGAAGCCCGCTTGGCCGTCATCAATCCGCCGACGAACCAGCCCGTCACACAGGTGTCGCTGTCTCGATTGGGCTGATATCGCCATCCGCCAAGTTTTTGGTTTTGTGCGGCCACCGCAAACCAAATCCCGCGTTGCAGCGGCAGACGTAACTTGGGATCGCGTGTCAAGTCGTAAAGATCGGCGATCGCATAAAGACAGATCCCGTGCGTGTAAAGTGTTCGCCCAGGAAACTCCCCGTTTGTTTTTTGGTTTTCAATCAGCCACTTGCTGCCACGGGAGACGGCATCGGAGTATTCGCCCGAGTCGATCGTATTCCCCGCACCTTGAAACGCCAGTAGTGCCAGTCCGGTGATGGCCGAAGCTTCCCCGCCCAACGCATCCTCCGTCGCGCCGCCGACGAGCTGAAAATCCCACGACCCGTCCGCGTTCTGTTGATTCGCGATCCAACGAAGTCCGTTTTCAACCGCAGCCTCCGTCACCGCGGTCCCACCAAAACGATCGAGCCATTGATGACGGTCACGAGTCCTTCTTATCAGCGTTTCCAACTCCGCCGTCATCGGCGTGTCGATACGGAACGATTGCCCCTTTCCGTCAAATCGCCCCTTTCCGTCAAATCGCTGTTCGGAAAGTTTTTTTGCAACTACATCTTGTTTCGACTTTTCGGTTTGGACGATTTTTACAATCGCACTGCCACGTCGTTGCAGCGTGATCGTATCGCCGTCGACGGTGAACCCGTCTGAGTCGGCTTCGAGGTCGATCACGTAATTCCCAGCGGCGACCCGCAACGTTGCCCCCAGACGATCGACGTGGACCGTTTTAACAACTTCATCCTCTTGTTTGACGCGGACCATAACGTCATCCACGTCGCTTTGGATGGTGATCGTGCCCTTGTTGTATTCCAGTGAAATCAAGAATCCGGCGGCGATCATTGCGACGCCGATGATCGCGACCGCAACTCGTTTGAAAGTAAACGTGACGTAACCGATTCGCGCCGGCATGGCGTTGGGCGTAACGTCATCACGTGTAACCGACTGACATGATTCCGGCAACGGAACCGCCAAAGGTTGTTGGACGTGCGCCAGACACTTCTCCAGCAAGTCTGCGACTTCGGCTGCAGACGAGTACCGGTCGTCGGGCCTCTTAGCCATTAACTTTTCGATAATCTTCGACAACCAAAATGGAATGTCCGGGTTGATTTCGCATACATTCCGAGGCTGGTTTTGGGTGATCCGGTGCATCACTCCGAATGCAGATTCACCTCGGAAAGGTGGGCGTCCGGTGCACATGGCGTACATCGTGCCACCAAAGCTGAACAGATCGCTGCGCACGGTTGCCGATTCACCGCGCACCTGTTCGGGAGACATGTATTGCGGTGTACCACAGATGTTCCCGGATCGCGTCAAACTGGCGTCATCGACGGCACGGGCGAGTCCAAAATCCGACAACACGGCGCGTTCGACGGTTCCGTCCAGAAGAATGTTCGACGGTTTCACGTCGCGATGCACCAAGCCCTGGGCATGTGCAGCTGCGAGGGCACGACAAGTTTGAACTCCGATTCGCAGAATCTCTTTGATACCCAGCGGCCCCTGTTGTTCAATCCGCTTTTGCAACGTGGTGCCTCGAGAGTACTGCATCACAAGGTACGGCAATCCCTGCCACTGATCGACACAATAGATCGGAAGAACGTGATCATCAATCACCGCGGCTGCCGCTTGGCCTTCGCGCGAAAATCGTTTACGTGATGCCGCGGAGACGGCCAAGTGTGGCAACAACATTTTGATCGCGACAAATCGGTCCAACGAAGAGTCGAAGCCTTTGAAAACGATCCCCATCCCTCCCCGACCAATCACACCGACGATCTCGTAAGTCCCGATCCGCCCGATCATGCCTGGATCGTCGGTAGGTCCCAACATCGCATTGATCGATGCTCCCTCGATAAAATCGTTTCCAAACGTATCGTCTGGTTCACGCACATCGTCGCGCAAGTCGACGGTTTCAAACTGATTTCTCGACTCCAAAAGTACCGGTCGTATTTCGTCGATCCACATCGGATCGCTGGTGACGTTTTCTTGAAGCCCCTGACAGCGCGAACATCCGACCAGATGGCCCTCGATGTGCTCCATTTCGGTGGCCGGCAGATCGCCACTTTGCAATCGCAATAAATCGTTGCGCGAAAGGCAATGCGAGGTGGGGCGAAAATTGGAAGTTACTTTCACCATGACGGGGGCGCCTCGTGAATGTCCCAATGCTCAGAAACTTCAGATACTTTTTCTTTCAGTCTCGAAATCACTCGATACCGGATCACATAGATCGATCCGGCCGAACGTCCGGTTGTTGCAGCGACGTTTTCGATCGAATCGCCGTTAATCGACGTCCTCCAGAAAACATCCCATGATTCGACACTGAATTCGTGTTTGATTTGCTCGGTCGCCCAGCGGACGAGTTCTTTTCTTGATTCCAATCCAACCTCCGCCATCGTGGCAACCGGGTCGGGATATTCGTGCAGCAGCGCGAACATCGAACTCCGCCCGGTCGCCCTTGCAACGGGCTGTCTTGCCAACGATTTGGTGATCGCGTTTCTGGCAATGGTCGACAACCACGCACGGAATGGCGGCTCATTCGGACCGCCGGTCCAATCGTCGATCGAACGAGCAATGGATGTGAAAACTTGTTGCATGACGTCTTCGGCGTCGGCGTTTTGCAGCCCCCTACGCGTTGCCATCCGGAAGACGACCGGTTGATAAATCCCCAGAAATTCGATCCACGACGCCCCATCAGAAAGGTCTTTAACCCTCTCGATCAGACTTGAATGGGTGTCGGGGAAATTTGGCATTTATTGTCTCCTACTAAACACCATCCCGTGGCCAGAGATTTCTTACAGAATCCTGCCCTTTTTTTCACTCCTTGGGACGCGAGCGGAAGACACGAAACCCATAGAAGGAACTTTTCGAGTGTGGTTGAGAATACCCAAGATACCGGGGCTGGATGCCCGTCATCCCCATGTGCCAACGGAAATCAAAACCACAGAGCTGGATCCGCGTGGAATTGCCGGGATCGACCTGGTTGGTCCATTCGCGAACGTTGCTGTACGAATCAAAAATCCCAAAGGCGTTGGGCCGTGCCGCTCCGACGGGCCAAGTCGTGACGCCATCGCCTGAATTCGTTGGACAATAGCCGTCCGACAGTCGATCGGTACGTAACAGTGGCCCCGGTATTTCACAGCTGCCAAACGAGTAATCGGTAATGGCGCCGGCGTTGCACATGAAAAACCACTCCTCGGCCGTCGGCAACCGGTACCCCGTCCGCGTACGGAAATCGGGATAGATTTGGGCGGCTTCAATGGCATCGCTGGTGCGATCGGGGTAACACAATTGGTCCTCGTCCAAACCTTCGGCCCGTGACAACCAATTGCAATAAGCGACGGCTTCGTGATAGTTGAGGTTTCCTGCGGCACTGCGCGCCGAGGTGCCAACCCAATCGTCTTTTGCTTGAACCTCCGTCCCCCATCGTCGCAATTGCTCCAAAGTTACTTCCGCCATCGATGCTTCGATTCGGTAGCGATCTTGGGGATCATGAATCGGCAGCTGGATCATGGTGTGCCCTTGCGAATTGACGTACCAATCTCTCTTCGATGTTTCGATCCTTGGATTTTCTTCGTAGAGCCGTGATTCTACCCAGTCGGCTTCGTCCCATCGTCTAAGAAACCAAAAAGCATTCGAGCGTATCTTTCCTGCGTCCGCGGTAGCGAACCATCCTTTTGCAACCGTAATCACACGATTTCGAAGGTCCTCGTTTACGTCTGCTCGATCATACTCTCCGAGCGCGTGGATTAAACCGGATTGCATTTCGGTGTCTTGTTCGATCAACAACCGCTGTGCGATCAACGTCGGATCCACTTCAAACGTTTTGACCCTTTGCACCAATCGTGTTTGTGCGTTGGGGATTATCGTTCTTCCGAAGGTGATTTGCTTGTAGCGATCAACGAATGCATCCTGGTCGCCGGACGCTTCTAAATCAGCAAACTCCTTGGGGGCCAGCAAACGTCGCAGTTCGCTGTGAATCCAATCCGATTGATCCGTTGCGTCGGCGTCAATGGCGGGATTCTGCTCCGGCCGGAACACCGACCAAATCTCCGGAGTCGACGCGTTGTGGCGTAACAGCAAGGCCGCCGCGGCGGCCTTGCGTTTCGCCGTACGTTTCCAATCCGGATTTCGAATGTCAAGCTTTTGCATGACGACCCCGGTCAACATCGGCCGCAGTTTCGCGATGTTTTTGTCAATCAACTTGATCGAAAACGTGATCTGTTCAGTGTCTGCGTGCAGCAGTTGGTCGACCAACAATTCGACGTCATTTTCCAGCAAGCGTATCAGCAGATCCTGAGCCGCCGAACGGCGGAGCTCATTCTCGTCCAGCGACATCGACGTCATGACGTCCGACAGTGGTGGAACCAAGACGGACGTCGCCGGTCGAATAAGATCCACCGTGGTTCGAAAGTATCGGCGATCGATATTTGCAAAGTAAATCAGTTCATCCGCGAAGTAGATCGCGTGCTTATCCCAGCGATCGCGACTCTCCCGACTCGCCGACGGTGGATCAAAGCTGGCAAGCGCCAGCGCAGCATTAAAACGAGGACTGACGGGCCAGCCGTTTTCGTCGGCCGTTCGTGAAATCGATTCGTCGTCGGCATGTTTCCAAAGGTAGTCGACAAGCTGTTCGCGATAAGGTGCCAGCTCCTGACACAAGAGCGCGAGCGTTTCCGGATCCGATTTCAGCAATGCAGGCCGAACGCTTGCCAAGTGGTCTTCGCCGGATCGCATCAACGCCAAACTGGCGAACAGATGCTTCGGCGATTCCGGTTGGCTGCCGGCTTGGATCTGGTGCAACCGGTCGGTGGTCCAACGTTGCCGACCCGACAACTGCTCCAGCAACCCGCTGACTTCGGCCACCTTTGCGATCTCCAGTTTTCCGGTCAAAGTCTTTGCGACGTTCCATGAAGAAAACTGATGGAATCCCCAACCCGCCAGAACCAGGACGATCAAACCGATGGACAGACTGGTCGCATGACGCCGCGTTGATGATTTCATCATCCTTCGCTGTGCGTCGTCCCAACGATGGCGTTGGGTCAATGCCATGATCGACACCCATTCCGCCATCGTCGGAAGGTGTCGCGATTCGGGGCGAGCATTCCACACTTCGCTGCGCTGGGCCAACCGAATCTCCGCGCGACCCCTGCGGCTTCCACGTTGCATTCTGGTTTGCCAATCGCGGATCGCGGGAACCAAGTAGTCGTGCGCGAGTTGATAGTAAACCAACCGTGACAGATCACCGGCCTGGCTTCCCGACTGGACCGCCGACTGAATTCCCGACTGGCTGACCGAAACGTCGCCTCGGCCTTCGGGATCAGTCCGTGTGATCAAATGTAGTTCCGAGTCCAGCGCACGCATCAGCAACCGAAACTCTCTCGGTTGGTCTGCGTAACCGGACGCTTCCAACAACTCCTCCCTAGACCGCATGTGGCCTTTCAGGTTGGTACCGGGTTGGGGAAGCAGTGCACCCAACGTCTCGTAAACGGCGTTCAAGTGGACTCGATAACTCGCCGGCGCATTTTCCGACGCGAAGTTTTCATCCAAAAACATCACACCGACGCCTTCGGTACCGCCAATTTTCCGCAGAGTTGCCGTCGTCCAAGGTTTGCTCTTGATCATCTCGGCAAACAAAGCCAATCGAACGGGAGTGATTTTTCCGTTCTCCGACAGGCCATCAATCGCCTGCGTCACAAACGCCCGCTGGTCTCGCGAGAATTCCGATTGGTGCTCGGGCAGCCGTTCGAAAGCACGACCAAACTCCGTTAATACTCGCTGTGCGTGTGGTTTGTCGAAAAGGTCGATCAATGCCATGTTCTTGTTCTGCATTAAATCGATTTCCAGATGGTCCATGAATCGGCTGAACGCCAACCAGAAATCATCTCGCACCATCAAAATGCATTGAACATGCTCTCCATCACATTGG
Organism: Planctomycetales bacterium; assembly: GCA_020426665.1. GTDB lineage: Bacteria > Planctomycetota > Planctomycetia > Pirellulales > Pirellulaceae > Stieleria. The sequence continues at coordinate 7,747 of JAGQPO010000492.1, read as the reverse complement.
CGAAGCGCCTTTGCCAATTCCGAATGCTCGGGCTGGTCGATCGAATACAACCACTGTTCAAATTGGTCGATGACGATCAACACTTTCTTGCCTTCACCCATCACTTGGCCGTGACGAAGTGTTGCGATCGATTCGCGCAACCCCAGTTTGGTGTCCAGATAGGGGCACGAGCGACGAAGCCGATTCAGCAAACGCGTTTCCGTTGCATCGGGTGCGGCTTCGATGACCACGGAAATGACGTTGTGCGAAAGCGTTGGAACGAGCCCGGCTTTGACAAACGAACTTTTGCCGCATCCCGAGGGTCCGTAGATCAATCCCACGCGAAAGCTGTTCTCGGGATCGCATTCCTCGATCCGCCGTTTCCAAAACGAAACTGATTCGGGAATTCCATCGCGACCGTACGGCCCGGGCAACAGGCCCAGGAAAAAGTGCGAATCCTGGGGGCCAAACGAACGCAAGCCGCGAGGAACGATTCCCAGTGCGCGGCGACTGGATTTGGACCTCTCGCCGGAACGCACGTTCTCACGCGGCTGTACCGTGCTACTGATCATGTCCAGGTTTTCGCCGTGGACCAGAAAGTGTCTTAGGTCCTCGGCAAAATCCAGTGCCGTCGAATGACGCGCATTGGCACGCTTGGCAAGCGCTTTCATACAGATTCGTTCAAGCTCCGCCGGCACGTCTTGATTGAGATCACGCAGCGGACGAACCGGCTGCTCTTGAATCAACCGCAAAACTTCCGATCCGTTCTCACCGACAAAGGGACGCCGACCGGTCACCAATTGGTAAAGCACGACACCTAAACTGAAGATGTCGGACGTCCCCGTAACCAGGTGGTTTTCACCCCTGGCTTGCTCGGGACTCATGTACGCCGGCGTGCCGGCCACGGAACTTGAACGCGCGGCATCTTCTTCCAACAATGCCAGCCCGAAGTCGGCCAAGTAGGCAGTGCCACGTTTGTCCAACAAAATGTTGTTGGGTTTGATGTCGCGGTGAATCACGCCCAGGTTGTGGACATAATGCAGTGCTTCAGCAATCGTCGCAACCAATTCCACCACTTCACGAATCGACAGCGGCGACGACTGCATACGATGGTACAAATCGCTGCCGTCGATGTACCTGGAAACAATGAAACACACGCCGTCGTCGGTGCGTCCAACGTCGTGAACAGGCACCACGTTGGGATGTTCAAGCTTCGCCAATGTTCGCGCTTCGGTCAAAAACGCGTCGACATCTTTATCACTCTTGATGCGATGTGCATGTGGCACCTTGACCGTCACGTTACGACGCAATTCATCGTCGTACGCCAAGTACACACAACCAAATCCGCCCTTGCCAAGTACCTTGTCGATTCGATAGCGGCCGATCGATTCAGGAACGTCAACAACGCCAGACGGAGTCGACTGTACCATCCCCGTCACGGCGGTGATATCGACGGTGTCCTGTTCAACCCCCTCGACGTCACCAAGTGAATAACCGGACGGTTCGTTGCTACGTAGTGCCTGAGTCTCCCTGTCGGGGAGCCCTTGAATCGCTTCGTCGTACTCAGGATCGGTCATGGGAATTGGATTCTACGCCGCGATGCCCCGCGAAGCCTGAACGAGTGCCAAAATCGGGAATCAGCGGCAGGTGATTCTACCCATCGTCGCCCAAATCCCTACTCCTATGATACAGCACATACGTTCACATGACATCCACCCGAAAAATCTTGCGCACCCACCAATGCATCGCTTCTTCACGGTCCCGAACGCGTGAGCGTTGGACCAGCCCCCTCGAAGCCCGCCGCTGCCGTCACCCAATGATTCGCCACCGCGCCTGGCGAAGCACCGCTTTGTCGGACTCGGCCGTGCGTTCGTACCAAACACTGACCAGAGAACCGTCGGCAACTTCGACCGTACTCGGGTACCCCAAGTCGCCACTGACCCCGTCGCCCCAAATGATCATCGGACCGCTCCAACTATCACCGGAATCGGAGCTTATCCGCGCCTGGATTCCGAGCGGGTTGCGGCGATGCCCATAGGTCATCAATAACCGATCGTCCCGCAGCCGCGTCAAGAACGATGGCAATCCCCAAACGCCGATCGGGTGTGGTGTCGTCCAAGTCCTTCCGCCGTCGTCGGATTCGCTTTGCAGCGTTTCGCGATCGTTGGGTTTGTTGTGATTGCGAATGTGCGCGATCAAGCGACCGCTCGCCGCCTCGACCGCGTGCAATTCGTGGTACGCTGCCGGATCGTCGCCTTGACGCGCTGGGATTTTTGCCAGCCAGCGCCAGGAGGCTCCGTCGTCGACCGATTCGCACACGCCGATTGCCCGGTCACCTGTCCACAATTCTTTGCCGGCGTAAAGCAGTCTTCCGTCACTAAGTTGGATGGGGCCATGTGGGCTGTTGACGATCGATGTGTATCGGCTGCTCCAGGTTACGCCACCGTCGGTGGATCGAATCATCCATTGACCGAGTTCCGCATTTCGTTCCGGCGCAGAAATCCGATCGTGCACCGCGCGCCAGCGACGAAGTTTTTCGGCCGGCCAGCGGGCCTGTTTTTTATCCGCATCTGCGGCCAAAGCAATCTGTTTGTCCAGTTCCGGTTGATACGCCAGCGACGTGAAGGTGGTAACCAGCAATGTCCCTTTATGTGTTTCAACAACACCGGCGTCGCGATCATCGATCGCTCCATCCAAAATGGTTCGTGGCCACGTCCAAGTCGCGCCATCGTCATTGGACCTGATCATTTCGACGCGTCCAAATGGGCAAACGTGACTTTCACGACCACCGGACCAAACGACGACCAGTTGTCCGTTCCGGCGACGGGTCAATGTCGGCCAGCCACAATAGAGTTCCGGTGTTTCACTGATCGTTCGGACTTCGTCGACCTCTGCCGTCGGAACGCGCTCGGACTGGGCTGCAGAAAGCATGTTGGAAACTCGCGATGCCGCCGCGATCGCCGACATGGCCGCTACCTGACGATGAAAGGTTCGACGCGAGTGATACTGGGAAAGTCGCTTTTTCATTTTCTTTGCACTGCGAAGGTGAATGTGCGCTAGTGCCGCACAGACGGATGGACTCGACGGAACGCTCGGAATCACTTACGAGTCAACTTTTTGAAAACGGACGATCCGTGTGTCCTGTTCTTGTCCGGTTCGTTTGGCCAACAAACCATACAGATCAGGGCGTCTTGATTTCAACCATCTTCGACCGGTGCTGGTCGCTTGAATGGCCGGATCCAAATTTGCGACAACGATCGCGTCGTCGGCTTTCCATGTTTCAGCCAACGTTTCGCCGTAAGGTCCCAGAACCATCGAATTGCCCGTGCGGACTTCGTTGTCGTCCACTCCGACCCCGTTGCTGAAAACTAAGAACAACCCGTTGTCATGCGCACGCGCCGGCAACCAACGTTGCAGCCACTGCCGACCTTTGGGCCCCCGAAATTCGGCTTCGATTGCCTGGGGGTTGTTGTGTCGGTCATGCCACAACGCAGGATCGATCACGCCCATACAAAACGGACTCGGTGAATTGCAGCCGCCGGTTTGATGCGGGGCAAGTAAGATCTCAGCCCCCATCAATGCATTCATCCGAACGTTTTCGCCGATGTTATTGTCGTAACAAATCAGCACGCCGACCTTGGCCCCCTGGGGGATATCAAAAACCGTGTACGAGTCACCTGAACTAAGATGCTCGCTGATGAAGCAATGGAGTTTACGATGGACCGCGACCTGACCATTGGGCATTGCGACGACATAGCTGTTGTACATTCGGCCGTCATCACCCAACTCGATCAGCCCCGCGCCAATGGTCATGTCGTATGCCGAGGCCATCTTCAGCAGAGCCTCTGTCGACGGCCCGCCGGCGATCGGTTCGGCCAGCTCAAGGCATTCCTGGCGGGACAGTTTGCGGACATGCCAGTATCCGGTCAAACACATCTCTGGGAACACGGCCAATTCCACGCCCTGTTGTCTGGCTTCTCCGGCCAGGGTGTCAACGCGCGCAAGATTGAAGGCCTTGTCGCCGGGGCGGTGGTTAAATTGGATGGCAGCGACGGTGATTGGGTTCATGATTCGGATTCAGCGGGCTATGGATTCAGCGTTCCAAATGGATCATCGTCATCCTGGGTAGGTGCGACCTCAGGAAGTTTGGCAGACGGTGTCTGATTCAACCCGAACGGGTCATCATCGTCGACGGGTGTATCCGACGTATCGACAGGAGCAATGTCCGGAACAAAGTAGTCGGCGCCAATGGACTGGGTGGCACGCTGCTTTGATTCTTGCAATCTCAATTCAATATACGAACCGGACATCAATCGGTCTTCCTTTCCCTCGCCCGCTTCGACAATAATTGCAGACTCATTCAGCAGTCCTTTTTCTTTGACGTTGATCCCATTGCAACGCGTTTGGCAAAGCCCACAGCCGACACATTTGTCAGCCAAAACGACGGGAGCGGAATAGCCGGTTCCTTCGATGGGCGCACCCGAATCATCGACTTCCGTTCCGACGCGAGTGAATTCAATTGCGTGATATCCCGCCGAGTTACATTCTTGAACGCACAGGTCACATTCTTCGCGACCGGCAAAAGGCAAGCATGTTTCGACGTTAACGATCGCCAATCCCATTCTTGCGACTTTTTTTTCCGCCAGCGGCAAGGCGCGAATCGCACCGGTCGGGCAAACGTGTCCACATGCGTTGCAACTTGATTCGCATCCGGCCCAGTCGGCGACTGCCATTGGACTCCACAATCCCTCCAACCCTTGTTCGAATCCTTCCGGCTGAAGCACATTATTGGGGCACGCTTTGAAACACTCGCCGCAACGAATGCACATCTCCAGAAACTCTTTCTCGGGAACACTCCCAGGCGGGCGGACCGGGCGAACGGAGTTTGGATCATCCAGATTGGCTCCAAACGTCTTCGTCGCCAGAGAGACCGAGGCACCGCCGGCGATTGCAGCCGCGGTGCCGCCGGCCAACGACAAGAACCCGCGCCGGCCGAGCGCAGTTTCATGCGTCGGTGGATCGTTTTCTACCTTCAACTCGACAACGTTCCAGCGTTCGACAAACTTGATCGCTTGAGTCGGACAGACTCCGCCACACGATTGGCACATCGTGCAATCGGAAGTCCGCGTCGTGAAGTCAGGCTTGATCGCGTCGAACGGGCAGATTTCGACACACTTGTTGCAATTGATACACGACGATTCCACCTTGCGTTCGGTGGCGCGGAACAGATTGCCTAGCGAAAACACAGCACCGCTGGGGCAAACGTACTTGCACCAGAATCGCGGACGAAAAAATCCCAGCGACAACACCGCCAGAAACATCGCGATCGAGATCACTTGCCCAACGCCGATGGCCGGAATTAAATGCCAACCCCGCATCGTTCCCGTTTGTAACGGTTCGAACACGAATAACATGGCACGTGTGATCACCGGAATCGCAGAAAAAAAACCGGAGACCAACACGCCCATCACGCTGCAAATCAAGATGCCGGCCAATAAATAATACTTGATGTGCACCCACCAGCCGTCGCCGGAAACACGAAACCGATTCACGCGTTTACCGATCGCCCAGTCAAATAGGTCGATCGTCGTTCCGAGCGGGCACAGATAGCCACAAAAACCACGCGGGATCAAAACGCATACAAACAGGATTGCGGCCGCCGAAGCGAGCGACCAAACCCAACTGCGTGATGCGATCGCCGTCGACAAACTGACCAACGGGTCGATCATCAAAAACGTTTCCGCGGGGATCGTTTCCTTGGATGCCAGGTTGTCGGTGTAATGTGACGGCCAATTGTCGACGACCTCGGCGGGACGCGCGTCATAGGGCCAGCAAACATAAAAGAAAAGGACGACGAAAGTTAGCAAACAAAATGCTTGAACGATCCTCCGCACCGGTGACGCCAGCCACGACAGACCAAAACGACGAAGCGTCTTGCGTATCAATCCACGACGCTTGGACATTCGATCAGACTGTAATTCCTGCGGCAAGATGCGGCGAATCAACCGTCCCGGCAGCGAATTGGATGCGAATTGATCGGGCTTCAAACGGCGCAGCGTCGGCGAAAACCAGTCCAGCCTGATGAATGCCGGTGAGTTCCGATCAAAACGCGTCAGCACGATCAGCCCGGCAGACGCCAACAGCACCACGCCGACGGTCGCCGCAAGCAACCGCTGGCCGGCAAACATCGTTTCGATGATCGCATGCTCTTGATAAACGGCGACCAGGATTGCCGACGCCATCATCGCGATACCAATGGCCCAACCGACTCGTTTCATCGCGTTCCCTTGGCCAGCGCCTTTGCCGTCGCGTTGACGATCGCCTGGGATGTGATCGTCGCCCCGCTGGTTCCGTCAATGCCCTGCACACTTTGACGTTTGATCAGTTGTGCGGGAGTATCTGTTAACGAGGAATAGAATTGTTTTTCTTTGTGATCGGTGATCTTGACCGATTCCAACCGACCGCCGGTGACCGTGACCTCGACCGCCACTTTTCCCTGATACCCGGTACTGCTGTCGCGGTAAGTCCCGTCGGCGACCTTACTGATATCGGCCTGGTCATACAGGCGAATCGAATCGATGCTTTCTTGAGCACGCGCCTTGAAACGTTTTTCGTATTCGTCGTTACGAAAGTTCTTTGACGCAATGACCTGTTCATAATAGTCGATCGCCTCGTCCAATCGGCCCGCCAAACGCAGGGCGTCCGCGGCAAGGATGTTCGCTTGGTAATCGGCACTGGTTTTTGAATACGCCTTGGTCAATCGAAGTGCGAGGCCCAACTCGCCCATGTCACCGTACAGTTTGATCGCCGCCATATTCAAACTCTTGCCGCGCATCATGTCCAACGCCATCTCACGATTCCCAAGCCGCCAATAACACTCGGCAAGACGTATCCCGTCGACTTTGCCGACCGAAGCTTTCGCGTTCTGCAACCAAAACGCGGCGCGCGGATAATCTTGCAGCAACCGAAAGTAGGCCATCCCCAAGGCCGCCATGTCTCTCTGCAATAACACGCGATCGTTTTGATGCAACGCGACACAGTGGTGGATCAATACGATTCCGGAATGCCAGCGACTGGGGTTCTCATTGATCACGGACCATATGTATTGCCCCATGTTCTTGTTGCTTTGCCAGGGTCCTTTCGGGGCTTGAATCGGCCAAGACAGATCCAATGTTTTGGGGTAATCCAGCGGCGTCGCCTCAAACCAGTCCGGCGGTGTGGCCCCCGCGTCTGCGATGATCTTCAGCACCTCTGCTTTGGTCCGAGTTTCCGAATCACCTGAACCGGCATCCTGCGCCGAACCACCACCCGACTCAGGTTTCGGCGTCAATACGAAACGCTTTCCCTTGTAGACGACGGCATGTACATCCGCAAACTGATACAGCGTCTTTGGCGATGCGGAGCGATCCGCGGCGTCGAAGTCGAACTCCTTTTCCGTTTTCCGAATCGACGTGATGGTACCGTTCAGTTTTGAACCGTCGGCAAACTCGATCACGTCAACGGCCGGCGCCGTACAACCGAACACCATGACGGCAATCAAGATCACGGAAACACGCGTGAATTGACCTAAACCTTTCATCTCTTTTCCTATGAATCACTTTTAACGCCGATATTCACCAGCTTTTTCGAATCCATAGGATAAACGATCGCGGTTCGCGGGGCGCCGGCCGTTCAGAAAACTTTGCCGCGACTTTTCCAGTTTCAGTCCTCGCCAAAACGACACCAGCCGTCTCGTGCAAGCGTTCGGGCCGTATGCAGCGCGCCGACC
>JAGQPO010000491.1 GCA_020426665.1 Planctomycetales bacterium | reverse complement strand
AATGGTTAAAACGCCGGCGGTCGGCGAATAATCCACGTCGACCGATGTGTCGCCGTCGGCGGTTTGGTACGCCAACACAACGTCTTGATCGCTGATTGACGACAGGGTCACGGGGAACACCAAGTTGCTTGTACCGGCGTCACCTTCAACAATCGATGCGTCGGCAACAGCGATCGCTATTTCGTCGTCGATTACGGTCACCGAGACGGCCAGTCCGGCGTTTCCGTTATAGTCTGGATCGTCACTTTCGAAACGATGACCAATGGCGATGTTGCGATTCGAATCAATTCCTGAATTGTCAACCGCTTGGACGGTGACCATTTTAGGAATGTTCCAGTTCGCAGGCGTGAAACCGATTCGGCGTATCGGTTGGCCAGAATTGTTGATTAACTCTAAAGCGGTATCGTCAAAGTCAAAGACGACTTCAACGTCCGCGCGGGGCTTGCTTTTCAGCACTACGGTGTAGCTGTCCCGATCGGATTCTTGAATGGTTGCCGATTCTCGAACCTTCGTCACGCCATCAGTCTGCGTGATCTGTAAGCCCGATTCGTCATTGTCAAATTCGACAGCAGTGATGACGACGGGCAGCCAGTTGTCGGCTGAATAGGTAAAGACTCGCTCACCTGCAAATGCGTCCTCGTCTTCGTCCGCAACGAATTCGAGCGTCGTTTGCCAATCGTTCTCGGCATTCAAGACGATTGGGCCGGAATTGAGTACACGGAGATCGGAATCCTTAGGCGATTGGTCAAGGCTGACTTCGACCTGTTCAACAATTTCAAAAGTGACTCCGGCAACTGGGACAGATGTCAGTGACGAAGTCAGATAAATCCGTTGTTCGGTCTCGTCGACCCTTGCCACAACCGCCGATTCTCCAGTCAATGCGCCCGATGTAAATCGCAAGGTTGTCCCGGCGGTCACGTTGGTCAGCTGGCCCGACGTCGTGGCGACGGAGATCTCCTGTGACGTTTGCGCTGTGGCGGAAACGGTACCGGTGATCACGATGGGAGTCTGCGACAGAGAGAGCGTGTAGCTTTGTGAACCGCCCTCGGTAACCGCAGTGAAGGCGCTGGATACCTGCCCTTGTGCCTGCGGAGTGAATTCGAGACGTCGTTCGTCGTCGGCTTGAACCAGCGTGACGACACGGGGAATTGCTCCCGACCCAGTGATCGTAACCTGCCCCCGATCACGGAAGATATCACCGTCGTCCGCAGAGGTGATTGACCAGCTTTGGAATTGGTTCCAGTTGTCCGGGGTAAAACGCAGTTGTGACAACTCCACAACGGCAAAGGAGATTGGGTTGTCCGTTACGGAGGCTTCAAGTAGCACGTCATTGATGGGTCTTCTGGCCAACCGTACTTGCAGCGAGGCTGTGCCGTTTTCGGGGACCGACAGGAGTTCCGCAGCAAGCTCGATCACCGGCTCATCCTCGACAGTTCGTGCAACGATCGAGGAATAGGAAAATGTCGACCCGAAAACGCGAATCAACGCTTGTTCGGAGATGTCATTGTCGTCCGGTTGTGCTGACAAGGTGACGTACTGCAATTCATTCCAGTTCGTCGAATCGAAAACAAGGTTGGCACCATCGGTGATATCAATCAGAGCCGGAGTTGAATTAAGAGACCGCGTTCGATCCAAATCGATCACGGAGGATACGGTGACCGGACCGTCTGGCTGTGCCGCCAGACGAACCGCGAACGTGGCGCTGCCGTCTTCGGGAACATCAACGATGTCTCCGACGACGACCAGATTGCGATCGTCATCAAATTCGTTGACAGTCAACTCAGCGGCATGCCAGGTCGGATCGACGGAATCGATGACGAACAATGCACTGCCGTTAATCGCATCCAAGTCGTCTGGCCTCGCCGTGACAGTCACGCGACGGGGTTGATCCCAGTTCGTATGGTCGAATTCAATCGAATCAATGTCCAAGGAAATGTCTTGATCCCCTTCGGCACGCCGCAGTGAAATCGAGACCGGGGCTGAATCCGAGGGCTGAGCTGCAAGTTGGACATAGAATTCTGTGGTATGTGATTCTAAGACGAACAGTTCCGTTGTTGAAAAGAAGGCGTCCGGGGTGTCTGTAACGAGAATATATTTATCGTTATCTAATTGAGTGACGTCGACGGTCGCAGAGGTCCAATCATCGGCCGATAGGCTGAGGTTCCATTGATCATCGGCCGCGTCCACGTCATCGTGTGTCACCCAGGAGATCACTTTGGGTTGATCCCAATCCGATTCATTAAAGATCAGCGCGGAGACATCGCTTTCAATCAATTCGGTTCCTGAATCTCGATTGATTCTGACCAATGTGTGGCCACCTTTTCCCGGGCTGGATGAAAGTTTGACGAACAACTTCTCCGGATCGCCGATGTAGAACCGTTCTTCGGGGATTTGTAGCGAGGCGGCTCCGGCCCAAGAAATACCATCACTGGAAACAAGGATCTCTCGATCATCGGTGTCGATTTCGTGGGCGATCAGACTTGCATTTTGCCACGTCGGAGATTCCAGTTCGAAGGTGCGAGCCCCGTTCAAGCCGTCGTTGTCGACGGATGCACTGACTTGAATCTCTTGTGGATAGTCCCAGTTCGACGCGTTGAAGTAAAGCGTATTGCGTTCGGAATGAAGGTCGAGGTCTGATCCAGTCAGATGAGTCGATCCTCCGATCGTCACCAAGCTGGTCAAAAGCGATTCGAATTCCCCGAGTACATTCGATTGACCCGAAGACGGGTCGATCGTCAATAGTTGTCCGCCGCCGAAGGCAAAGAATTCGCCATCGGCAGAGATGTCAAATGCTTCGATGAAGCGAACGGGTCCAAAGACCGCTGTGGTTACAGGAATGGTCGATAGGATCGCGGCATTACTGGGATCGATCGTATACAAGTCGTATCTGATTCCATAGAGAGTCCCGTCTGGCGCGAAGTCGATTGCTGTGACGTTTTCAGCAAGAATGCCGCCTCCAACGCGAGTTGCAGCCAGACTGACTGTGTCGATGGTGTAAAGCGTCTGGCTATCGATCGCGTACAGAGTTCCGTCAGGTGCGAAGGCAATCGATTCGATATTGAAGAGTCCGGGGACGACACCAACCTGCGATGCAGTACCGGCCACCGAATCGATCGTCCAGAGCGTTCGATCGTCCATTCCGTACAGCACACCCGTCGTCGGATCGGTGTCCAAACCCGAGAACGAAATCGCCGGCCCAATGATTTCCGGCGACGCCGGCGACAAACCAAGTTCCGGTAACCCGGTGGGATCTCGGCCTTCCAAAGCGGCCCCGGAGATCAACCGAATTGCCTGGTTGTCAGACGCGGGAGGTTGGACCGTGTTGTCGACGACGTCGATGACAACATTCTCGCCCGGACTGGGTTGCGAAGCCAATCGGACGTAATACGACGACGAAGTATTTTCGATGATGGTCGTATCGAGTGAAATGTTCCAGGTTTCGCCGTCGGAGGAGACTTCGATTTGTCGAACGTCATTGTCCAACTGAGTCATCTCAAGAATTGCCGAGTTCCAGCCATCGGTCTGAAGTGTCAGCGATCCAGTGTGTTGATCGGCATCTTCATCTTCGATCGCGCGGACGCTCAGTCGTTGGGGGACGAACCAGTTGATGTCCGTGAAAGTCAACGAATCGGTTAAGCCCGTGTCGACAACGAAACGGCCTGTTAGCGGCGATCCGTCAACCAGGTTCAGTTCGACGGGTGACGTTCCGGGCAGCGGCTTCGCCGAGAGGCTGACATAGATGTCGAACAAGTCGCCTTCAGCAATGTCAGCATGATAGGAGGAAGCAACGTTAGGGCCAAATCCGATCAGGATCGAAAGATCGTCGTCATCAACTTCCGTCACGTCGACGGTTTCCTCCGACCAGCCAACCGCGGAAACTCGAATGACGCCCCGTCCGTTGATTGAATCGCTGTCCTGAGCGGCAAGAATCGTGATCGGCTTGGGGTCGGACCAGTTTGTTTCGTCGAATGTCCAACTGTCAGGCCCCCAAATGACGAGGTCTTGGTCGCTGATCGTCTGGGTAATCAGGATTGATGATGACGGCGCCGTTGCATCCGCACCAAGCTCAATGCGGTTGCCGTACAGGGACACGTTCAGGTTGAGGACGCTATCGGAAATCGCTCTCGCCAATCGAAGGGCAATATCGAATTCGGAATCAGAGGTGTTAAACGAAACGGGAACGGCAAACGGGTTGATGGGAAAACTATCGGTAAACTCGAACACGACGATCTGCCCGCCGCCATCAGTGATGGTCACGTTGTCCCCCGACACCAGTTCGGTACCATCTGCATCAACCGTGATCCCCACAATCGAAGGAGTGGCTTGGACGATTACCGACTCGCCGGGATTCGGTTTGACACCTAGACTGACTTCGAAGGTCGCTGTTGAGCCTTCCTGGACGCTGAGGTCTCGCTGCGAAACAACGATCGGCCGGTATTGCTGGGCGAAGTCGTAGTTCGGAATCGCATGGGCGACCAGTTCCAAGGCCCGGTCGAACGGTTTGTTGGAAAACGTTCCGGTCGACAAGTCTTGTTGGACCGAAACCCCGTCGTTTCCGTCTCCTTGCAGCCAGGCAAAGATGGGGAAGAAAGCTCCCAATGTCGTCGAGACCGGTGAAATCCAATACTGTTCTCCGGCTTCGGCCAGGAATGGCGGGTCGATCACTGCTTCAAACTCGTAAGCCGCGGCAGCAAATCCTGATCGTTCGCTTACAAAGACTCGTTCCGCCTTGAGCTCTCTGTAGGCAGATGATTCTGTCATCGAAAAAGTGTGACTACGAAGGATTGACGCGGGGGTTGATCCTGAACTGGAATAGATCAGTACCTGCCAGAGATCTGTGTTGGGATCAATCGGGTCACTGGGCGTGCCGGAATCGTTTCGGTAATAGCCACGCCATTTGACGGTCCGAATCAACGAATCGACGGGAAACGTAAAGTTGTCAAATGTAAGGAAGCCGTTGTCAGCCGACGTGGAGTGAGAAGTCCAGCCATTGCCCTGTAAATCGGGAAGGTAGCTCTGCAGGAAAGTCTGTTCCTGCGGGTAGCGAATATCCATCGTTTCGACCCATCCCGGCACGCCGACTTGACGTACGTTGTACGGCCCGGTGCCTGTGCTGTTTGCCCGCCTGTATTGAAGCAGGTAGTCACCGTTCAGGTCGGTCACCGCAGATGTTTCACCAAGATCAAGCACCTCGTTGTTGTTGATGTCGATATAGATGACTCGACCGGCAATGCCCGGCTCGTCAGGGTCCTGGACGCCGTCTCCATCGACGTCGTCAAATGCGGTACCCGAAAAATCAACCGCCGCAACATCGCCGTAGACGATATCGAAGAACTGTACGTCGGTTCGTCCTTTGCCGTCGGTAACAGCGACTTCAGTCCGCGACCAGCCATTCTGTGCTGATGTCCAGAAACCGGCGGGGACGATGACTTCCAGATAATCCTCTGTGACCGTCCCATCGGATACCTGGATGATCCGCACGTTGAAGTCAGGATTGGTAACGGAATATTGCAGATTATCACCGTCAAGGTCGGTGGCTATCGGCATTTTGAAGGTATATCGTTAGTCGGTCGTCGACGGAAAAATGCGGTGCCAGACTAATTGACTGTCCCACGTTGGTGCCGCATTGGGCGTGAACAAGACCTCCGCACCGAGTTCATTCTGCAGGTAGGGAATCACCACATCAAATGCCGAATTGTCGAGCGGGTTGTCACGCAGATCGACGAATTCAAGTTTCGTCAATTTGAGCAAGCTATTGATGTTGGAGATGGACGAACCACGAACCGTCAACAACTGAAGTTCAGGAAGATGCAGCCCCAAATCAAACGTCGAATCGGCCAGCGGCAAGAAGTCCGCACTCAAGTACTCAAGATTCTCAAGCGTGGAAAGGGCTGCCAAGCTCGTCACCGGATTATGATCCAAACTCAGCGACCGGAGCGTCGTCAGCTCGGACAACGGATTCAGATTGACAATCTGGTTATCGTCCAACACCAGGTGTTCAATACTGCGCAGGCCCACGGGAGCCCCAAAAGAATCCGTCGCAAAACCGAAAGGCGACAGGTCCGTGATCGAGTGATGAGCAAACGTCGCGACACGCAATCCGGTCAAGTACTCCACACCGTTCAGGTCAGTGATTTTCCCACCATCCGTTGGGAATGTTTCAAGACGTGATGCCTCCGCCAATTCAGAGGATAAAAGTTCGTCATTGAAAATCGGAGATCCGCCGCTATCGACGAGTGGGAATCCGGCAGCGCGTGCAACCGCGTTTCTCAGTGCCGAATCAGGAATCTCTGACGGACTAACGGAGCGATCCAGAACAGTTGTGTCGGCCAGGAGATTGTTGGGGTCGGATGTTCTGGGGATTGGACTAGCGGATGTTCTTGCTTCAACCGAACCAGAGACATATCGCGAAGCTCCCAACCCACCAAACAAACGATCAAACCCAACTCCACCGACAAGGATGTCGTCCCCGCCGCCTCCGTTAATGACGTCGCGTCCATTATTAACATGGGGTGCGTCGGAATCAGGTAAGTCGAATTCTAGTTGCCACGGATCGGCACCAGATTGATCCCCTGATATACGAACAAAGTACGATCCCGCTTCCATTGTGCGCAAATCAGCAATCGAAGCCTTTTCTTCCAAAACTGTTCCTGCCGAATCGACCAGCATGAACGACGGTGCCAGCAACGTCGAATCGATCGTGAGTGTTGGCGGGTCGGGGTACGCCGGCACGAATGCAAAATCATCGACGATCAGTGCTGATTCTGTGCTGGTGTCAGCAACGTTGACGACGCCAAGAACGACGGTGTAGTCACCTTCGTTGGGAATATCAATCTGATAGCGTTTGAATCCCGTTTCCGTTGCAAACGTGGAAGAAGAGACAAATCGATTCGACTTCGTATCCGCAAGGCGCTCAAATAAATCTAATTCCGGGATGTATAGAAAAGCGTAGTCGTCGATTTCCGTCTCGTTTGTCGCGTAGTTCCAGGTGAATTCTAATGACCCCTCCGAAGACGCGCCAAAGACCCGCTTGATCGCAGAACCTTCGGTAATTGGAAGCCCGGGAAGCTCAAATTGCTCGAGCGGAAGCGTTGTGAAGCCCGCAAAGAACCCAGCTGTAACGGTGACGTTGTAGCTGTTGCTTGGTCCTACAGCGGGGACGCCACTTTCG